>DASXLG010000368.1 GCA_036496425.1 Terriglobia bacterium
CTTGTGAATGGCACCGTTGATAATGCAGGCGGGCGCCGACTTCTCTTCCAATTCCTCGATCATAACGATTTCTTGTAGTTTCTTTGGATCCATATACCTCCGATAAGATGTAGTCCTATTCCACATCGTTCGTATCGGCAATCGTCCAAAAACCATTAGTAAGTGAGGAGAGGAAAAATGCGAACTGAAGTGCTTGCGGACCCGGAGGCAGTCGCTGGAAAAGCCGCCGCCCTGATCGCCACCGAGGCGCGCCATGCCGTTGCGGCCCGCGGCCTCTTCGTCATGGCGGTCAGCGGAGGCCACACACCATGGTTGATGCTTCGTGCTCTTGCCGAAGAAGACGTGCCGTGGGCAAGCGTGCGCGTATTTCAGGCCGATGAGCGTGTTGCTCCCGAAGGCCACGGGGACCGAAATCTCACGCACTTGCGTGCCTCTCTGCTGGAGCATGCCCCGCTGCCCGCCGGGCAGATCTATGCCATGCCGGTTGAGATTCCCGACCTCCAGACCGCGGCTGCGCAGTATGCCGCCGAACTCGAGCGGATCGCCGGCACGCCGCCCGTGCTTGATCTCGTTCATCTCGGCCTGGGGCCCGACGGGCACACTGCATCGCTGGTGCCGGGCGATCCGGTAGTGGATGTCATGGACCGCGATGTCGCGGCGACCGGCGTGTATCAGGGCAGGAATCGATTGACACTTACTTATCCGATCATCAACCGTGCCCGCCTCATCCTCTGGTTGGTGACGGGCAGTGAGAAGGTACCGATGTACAAGCGCCTGCAAGCTGCTGATCCATCGATACCGGCCGGGCGCGTGCTGCAAAACAACGCGTTGTTGCTCGCCGACAGCGCGGCCGCAGGCCCGGGTACAGGCGAAGCGCGCCCATAGAAAACCGCCGAAGCCTGCCAGCACATCCGGACAGGGCAATCGACCTCGGAGTCAGCGAGATCGCGCTGTAAACATCTCACGGCGGCGATGGAAATCCGGGCCTGAGACCGATACAACGCGGACGACGGCGAGGTCCTTTGCCGGATTATCGATGCCGGCTTCGGGCATCTTCTCGTGTAACGCGGCCGCGAAGTCGTTTGCGCACGGGCCGGCATACAATCCGGTCCCCACATAGTCGCAATTACTCATTGCCCATGGTGATCCTTCGAAGCCCTTCGGCAACTGCAGCCTGTCGAGGAAGAGCAGGGTGTCGCCCGAATATAAGCGGGTTTCCGATGCGTATTCGCGGAACTGCCAACGCTCACCGCGGCCGACGCGGCCCGCCATCACGGCTTCCCAGAACATCAGGCAGCCGCCCGGTTGCACATCGATCCGAGTTGTTTGTTTCAAGGAAGACTCGGCAAACGGAATAGCCGGCTCGAGATAGAACTCCAACTGCGCATCAGGCTCGACGACAATGCGATTGTTCTGTTTCGCAGTCCGGCCTTCTGACGGATGGATCTTCGTCGCGGACTGTTGCGTGATCCGGACGGCGGCTCCGCGCTCGACCCGAATCGAACACTCCAGATCGTCGCCGCCGAATATGCCTGCCGTGCAATGCATCAACATCAAATGCGCGGCCGGGTCCCCCGAACTCAGAAGGCGCGTGACCTTGAAAGGCACTTCGCAGTAGGAATGCCGGAGAATCGTCTGTCCGTTTTGCAGAGAGAACGCCAGTTCGAGGCGCCCGCGCCGTCCGACGTCCGCGAGAGGAATGCGCATACTCAGTTTTCGAACAGAAGCTCCCGGCGGATCCAGTCGACGACTTTATCGACGCCGTCGCGAGTCTTCAGATTCGTAAAGACGAAAGGCTTGTCGCCGCGCATGATCCTGGAGTCCCGGTCCATGACTTTCAGATCGGCGCCGACGTGGGGCGCCAGGTCCGTTTTGTTGATTACGAGCAGATCCGAGCGCGTGATCCCGGGTCCGCCTTTGCGCGGCACTTTGTCGCCGCCCGCGACGTCGATGACATAAATCGAGGCGTCGACCAGTTCGGGACTGAAGCTGGCGGCCAGGTTATCGCCGCCGCTTTCAAGAAAGATGATGTCGAGATCCGGAAACCGCTGCTGCATTTCGCCGACAGCGTCGAAGTTGATCGATGCGTCCTCACGAATGGCGGTATGCGGACATCCGCCGGTCTCCACGCCGATGATGCGGTTCGCGGGAAGCGCCTGGCTGCGTACCAGAAATTCCATGTCTTCTCTGGTGAAGATATCGTTCGTCACTACGCCGAGCTCATAGTCGTCGCGCATGGTCTTGCACAGGCAATCGAGAAGTGCGGTTTTGCCGGAACCCACGGGACCTCCGACGCCGATTTTTAGGGGTTTTCGCATGGTCAGGACCGGAACATTCGGCTGTAAACGTACTGATGGTTCATCTGTTCAATATCGAGCAGAGGGTTGAACGAACGCAACGGTTCATCTCTCTGCTCGAGGATTCCGTCGACCGCAGCCGGCAGCTTGTTCAGGTTTTTCGTCAGCAGATTCTGTCCTTCCTGCTGGCCCATTGAAATCAGGCGCAGGGCAGCCGAGACAATGCCGGTCAGCCGGTTATATCCGAACGCAAGGGCGGCAGTGCGCTCATCGAGGCCGGCGTGAAAGTACACCAGCGCATAGGCGGCTGCCGCATTGGAATGAGGCAGCGTGACGGCGTTCCATGGAACCCGGGCGCCATCGGCCATCGCAGCGTAAAGCGAAAGCAGGCGTCTTCCGACTCCTGAGCTCGAGGCGCGCACAGCCGCAGCCGGACGGATCGCCGTCAGTTCTTCGTCGATGCGATGCAACGTCTCGAAATCATTTTTCCTGAGCGCAAACATGCACTTCACGAGCGCGAGTCCTTCACAGGGTACAAACACGCACTCCAGAAAATGCTTTATCCATCCGTCGAGCGAGACGGCGTCGCGGACGCGACCGGCCGCCGCTGCCGTCTCGAGGCCGTCGGAGTATGCGAACGCTCCCACCGGAAAGAAAGAGTCGGTGACCTGAAGAGAACGAATGAAGCGAAGCGAGTCCATGGTTGGTATCAGTGAACGTGTCCCACGTTCGCAAGCGCGGCGGTGAACGGGCGTTGGCCGCTTTCGAAGTGAGCATGCAACTGCTCGAGCAGGCTTCGCACGGCTGCAGTCTGAAGGAAGATCAATTCGTTTTCACCGATCATGACTTCCTGATGCCGGTTGCCCACGTGGTAGGCAAAATAGGCCCAATCCTGTGGCGTCTTCGGACGCATGATGTATACGGGTTCGCTCGCCTCCTTGACCCGGACAACCGTCCGTTCCGGTTCGAGGATCATACAGTCTCCCGCCTTCAACACCGTGCCGTTCGGAAGCGAAATCGCAAACTCCAGGCCGCTGTCCGACTTGCGCCGCCCGTGACCCTGCCGCCGGTCCTGCCAGGTAAGCGTGAGTGTGTCTTTAAGGTAGCCGTCGTATGCGGAACCGATATCGGGCGCCCGCGTGATTTTCTCGACAATTGTCATATACGTTCTAGAACAGAAAATACCGCTGGGCCAGGGGAAGCGTTTCGACCGGATCGGAGTGCAGCAACTCGCCGTTCGCGCGGACTTCGTAGGTTTCGGGATTGACCTCGATGTCCGGCGTGGCGTCATTCCACTTGAGGTCGGCTTTGCGGAGTTTGCGGCATCCGTGAACCGCGGCGAGCGGCCGGTGAAGATTCCTGAGGTTGCCGCCCTTCACTCCGGCGGTGGACACGAAGTGAAACGCCAGCGCGTTGGTAGCCAGACCATAGCTGCCAAACATGGGGCGGTAGATGCACGGCTGCGGCGTCGGAATCGATGCGTTGCCGTCGCCCATCAGCGCGCCGGCGATCAGGCCGCCTTTGATCACGATTTCGGGTTTGACTCCGAAGAATGCCGGCTTCCACAGAACGAGATCCGCCAGTTTGCCCACCTCCAGCGATCCTACGTGATCGCTGATACCGTGCGTGATGGCAGGATTGATGGTGTACTTCGCGATGTAGCGCTTGGCGCGAAAATTGTCGTTCTCCGCGCTGTCTTCTTTCAGCTTACCCCGCTGCTGTTTCATCTTGTCAGCGGTCTGCCATGTCCGGCAGATGACCTCGCCGATCCTGCCCATTGCCTGGGAGTCCGACGACATCATGCTGATCGCGCCAAGGTCGTGCAGGACATCCTCGGCGCCGATGGTTTCCGCGCGAATGCGTGAGTCGGCAAATGCCACGTCCTCCGGGATCGACGGCGACAGGTGATGGCATACCATCAGCATGTCGATGTGCTCGTCCATCGTGTTGCGGGTGAATGGCATCGTCGGGTTGGTCGATGAGGGGAGGACATTCGCCAGACCGCAGACGCGGATAATATCGGGAGCGTGGCCTCCGCCGGCGCCTTCGGTGTGATAAGTGTGGATCGTTCGATCTTTAAAGGCAGCGATCGTGTCCTCGACGAAGCCGGCTTCGTTGAGTGTGTCCGTGTGGATCGCCACCTGCACGTCAAACTCTTCCGCCACGCTCAGACACTGATCGATCGCCGCCGGAGTGGTTCCCCAGTCTTCGTGCAGCTTGAGGCCGAGAGCGCCGGCCAGAATCTGTTCGCGAAGTGATTCCGGCAGCGACGAATTACCCTTGCCGAGAAATCCAAAATTCAGCGGGAAAGCTTCGGCCGCTTCATACATCCGCAGGATATTCCATGCGCCGGGCGTGCATGTGGTGGCGTTCGTCCCGGTCGCGGGTCCCGTCCCGCCGCCGATCAGCGTGGTCACGCCGGAGTAGAAGGCTTCGGGAATCTGGTTCGGAGAAATGAAATGGATATGTGTATCGATACCGCCGGCGGTGAGAATGCAGCCTTCTCCGGCAAGAATCTCCGTCGAGGCGCCGATCTCCATGCCCGGAGTGACGCCATCCATGATGCCGGGATTTCCCGCCTTGCCGATTCCGGAGATCCGGCCGTCGCGAATCGCGACATCCGCCTTGTAGATCCCGCTGTAGTCGAGAATCAAGGCATTGGTAATCACAAGATCGGGAGCGCCGCCGGCCCGGGTCGCTTCGGAAGACTGGCCCATGCCGTCGCGGATCACTTTGCCGCCGCCGAATTTCACTTCGTCGCCGTATACGGTCCGGTCCTCTTCGACTTCGATGATGAGGTTCGTATCCCCGAGACGGACGCGGTCTCCCGTGGTCGGGCCGAAATGGTCCGCGTAGGAGTGCCGGTCGATTTTCATTTGGATTTCAGCTTTCCATTGACGAGGCCGTTGATGCCGTAAACGGTGCGTGTTCCGCCCAGCGCCACCAGTTCAATCTTCTTTGTATCTCCGGGCTCGAACCGGACGGCTGTTCCCGCGGCGATATTCAGCCGCATTCCGTAAGCGGCGTTGCGATCGAAGTCCAGCGCACGGTTTACTTCAAAAAAATGGCAGTGCGAGCCGACCTGAATCGGACGGTCGCCCCGGTTTGTCACGGGGATCCGCGCTGTGGCGCGGCCGGCGTTCAGCTCGATGGGTTCGCTGCGAAGAAAGTATTCTCCTGGAATCATCTTAATAATGGCTGCGCGCTGTCGCGCTTGCATTCGCAGCCGCTCATCTTAATAGTCGAATAGGTTGATGGACAGTAACGAGTTTTGTGCCGTCGGGAAAGGTTCCCTCGACCTGAATTTCAGAAATCATTTCGGGAACGCCCTCCATGACGTCATCGACGGTCAGTAGGTTCGTTCCGAGTGTCATCAGCTCCGCGACCGTTTTTCCGTTCCGGATCTCCTCGAGCAATTCCGAGGTGATCAGGGCCACCGCCTCCGGATAGTTGAGCTTCAAGCCGCGGCTCTTCCTTTTACGGGCGAGTTCACCGGCGGTGAAGACCATCAGCTTGTCGATTTCGCGGGGTGTCAGGTGCATCGCAGCGGCCGAAATAGAAAAATTGAAACCAGATATTACATGGCGCTCCGCGACAAAGCATCAGCCAATTTAGCTATGAGCGGCATTTTGGCGTTGAGAAAGTGTTGACGCCTTGTCAACAATTTGTTAGAACTTGTCTCGCGCCGCACAATGCCGTGCGGCAGCAACCCCAAAGACGAAGACGTCCCGGTACTGCGATGTAAGCGGTGGGACGTTTTTTTGTGCCTCAAATCGCCTCACCGTCCAACACCAGCACGTGCCTGGATCGCCTTCATTTAAGAAAGGGATTCATTCATGATCAGGCAGCGCATTCGTAATTTTATCCTTGTTGCCGGGTTCTCGGCATTGGCTGGTTCGCTATGGGCTCAGACGGAAGTTGGCCCGGTGACCGTCGGCGCCGGACTGCAAACCAGCTTCGCACATACCGAACCCAAGGGCGGCACGACCACCGACCAGCTTCTTCTGAACAGCGTCCGTTTGTACGTCAACGGAGTCGCCACCAACAACATCAAATTCATGCTCAATACGGAATACGACGGCGGCACCAACAAGATCGGCATCCTGGACGCCGTAGGACGTGTTGAAGTCTCGCCGAAATTCAACATCTGGGCTGGCCGTTTTCTTCCCCCGAGCGACCGCGCGAATCTGTATGGTCCATACTTCGCGGCCCATTGGAATACCTTCACGGACGGCATCCAGGACGGCTACCCCTTTGTCGCGACCGGCCGTGATAACGGCATCGCCTATTGGGGCGACTTCGGTAAATTAAAATTCTCCGGCGGCGGATTCGACGGCGCCACCGCAACCGGCAACAAGAACGTCATCGGCGCTGCCCGCGTTCAACTCGATCTGTGGGATCCCGAGAAAGGCTATTACCTGAACGGAACTTACTACGGCGGAAAGAACCTGCTCGCGATCGGCGCGGCCGTGCAGGCGCAATCTTCCCTCGTCACGGGAGGGCCGGTGAACAAGGCGACCAGCGCGGACTTCCTTATGGAGCGGAAACTTCCCGACGGGAGCGTGGTGACGATCGAAAGCGAGTTCGCCAACTACGACCGGTTGGGCGGATACAGCGCGAATTACACCTCCGACAAGGGCGGCTATGGCCTCGCAAGCTATCTCTTCCCGAAGCCTGTCGGCCCAGGCAAGTTTGAACTGCTCGGCAAATGGGCGGATGCGCGCTTCAGCCGAGGTGTAACCGCGGCGAACGTTCCGTTCAATCAGAAAACGACGGAATTTAATTTCAACTACGTCATTAAAGATTTCAACGCGCGCATCATGTCCTTCTACCAGAGGACGAATTTCACGGCAACAACACCCAACACCTGGAAAATCGGAGCGGGCCTCCAGATACAGATGTAAAGCATTTTCTTAATTGCAAGGAGTCGATTTATGAAACTTAGAAAGCTCTGTACCGCGGCGCTGCTTCTGGCCATCGCGCTCGCGTCGGCGAAAATCATAACAGCCCAAACCGGCGGCACGATCAAAGTCGGTGTCCTCCATTCGTTGTCGGGCACCATGGCCATCAGCGAAACCACGCTGAAGGACACGATCCTGATGATGATCGACCAGCAGAATAAAAAAGGCGGCTTGCTCGGCAAGAAACTGGAAGCCGTCGTCGTCGATCCTGCGTCCGACTGGCCGCTGTTTGCCGAAAAGGCGGCGCAGCTGCTGGAGAAGGATAAAGTCGCAGTCGTCTTCGGATGCTGGACGTCGGTCTCCAGAAAGTCTGTGCTCCCGGTTTTCGAAAAGGATAACGGTCTGCTCTTCTACCCGGTTCAATATGAGGGAGAAGAGTCCTCCAAGAACGTGATCTATACGGGCGCGGCGCCCAACCAGCAAGCCATCCCGGCCGTGGACTACCTCATGAAGGAAGTCGGTGTGAAACGGTGGGTTCTTGAAGGGACCGATTACGTGTATCCGCGCACGACCAACAAGATCCTCGAAGCCTATCTGAAGGCAAAAGGCGTGGCGGCGGCCGATATCTCCATCAACTACACACCGTTCGGCTATTCCGACTGGCAGACCCGCGTGGCCGCGATCAAGAAATTCGGTTCGGCCGGCAAGAAGACCGCCGTCGTGTCGACGATCAACGGCGACGCCAATGTCCCTTTCTACAAAGAACTCGGCAACCAGAAGATTTCGGCTGAAGATATCCCTGTCGTCGCTTTCTCGGTCGGTGAAGAAGAACTGTCCGGCGTCGACACGAAACCGCTGGTCGGCCATCTTGCGGCCTGGAATTACTTCGAAAGCATTTCGAATCCCGCCAACAAGGCGTTCATCGATCAGTGGCACGCTTACATCAAGAACCCCAAGCGCACGACCAACGACCCGATGGAAGCGCATTACATCGGCTTCAATCTGTGGGTGAAGGCCGTTCAGAAGGCTGGAACGACGGATACGGAGAAGGTGATTGCGGCGCTGCCGGGTCTCGAGACGCCGAACTTGACGGGTGGTATCGCCAAGGTTTTGCCGAATCATCACATCACGAAACCGGTGTATATTGGCGAAGTCAAAGCAGACGGCCAGTTCAACGTGGTCTGGAAGTCTGCGGGCACAGTTCCCGGTGACGCCTGGTCCGATTACTTGCCGGGCAGCAAGGACATCGACGCAGATTGGGTGACGCTGAAATGTGGAAATTACAATAGAGTCACCAAGAAGTGTTCGGGGCAGAACTACAAATAAACAGATGGTTTTCGCGGCGCGGGCAATGGACTCTCCTCCTCTATCTGATGCTTGCGCTCCTGGGCGTGGACGCCGTCCACGCCCAGGCTCAATCCAAGGACGACAGTTTCCTGTCATTGCTCGGTCAGCTCCGCGAGGCATCGTACTCCGATAAGGCGGATATCGCCGAACGGTTGAGCCAGACGGGCCATTCCAGCGTTCGTGCCGTCCTCACCGCGTTCCTTGAAGACCGTCTGTGCTATCGCAACGACAACCAGAAGGTCTTCATCGAGAAGGCGGCCGACGCGGATCCCGCAGATCTGATCGACCCGCTGTCGCTGAAAAGCGCCGGCACCGCTCCGGCGGACAGCCTCAGCAAAATCGGCACCAATAACGCCTTGCGAAAAATGCTGCGGACGACTGTGGCGCACTTCGGGCTCTCCAGCCCCGATGCGGCCGTGCGTCTGGACGCGGTAAAGGAAATGCTGCGCTCGCTCGATGAGTCGAATGTGGCCATGCTGCGCGAGCGTGCCGGAGTCGAAAAGGATTCCAGCGTTAAAAAAGAAATCGCCACCGGACTGGCGCTAGCCGCGCTGGATGACACGGATGCGCAGTCCCGCCTGGCCGCCGTCGGCACGCTCAAATACAGTCTCAGCCAGAACGTGCGGAACAGGCTGGCTCTTCTGTTCGACAAGTCTTCCGATGGCACCTATGCCGAAAGCGACGAGAACGTCCGGAAGGCCGCGGAGAGCGCGGTGAAGAGCATCGATCGATGGCGCACGTTTTATTCGGGGTTCGAAACACTGTTCTTTGGTCTCAGCCTGGGTTCGGTGCTCGCTCTGATCGCCATCGGACTGGCAATTACCTTCGGCGTTATGGGCGTCATCAATATGGCCCACGGCGAACTGATGATGCTCGGCGCCTATACAACCTATGTCGTGCAGACGGCAATGCCGGGACACATCGAAACCTCGATCCTTGTCGCCATTCCGGCGGCATTTATTGTGGCGGGACTTGCGGGAGTCATTCTCGAGCGTACGATCATCCGTTTTCTTTACGGCCGGCCCCTGGAAACGTTGCTGGCGACGTTTGGCGTGAGCCTCATTCTGCAGCAAGGGGTCCGCTCGATTTTTACGGCGCTGAACCGGCAAGTGAAGACTCCATCCTGGATGAGCGGCACGCTTCAGCTGAACGACGCGCTGGCAATCACCTATAACCACCTCTACACGGTGATCTTCACGTTGATTGTGTTCGCAATCACCATGGTGGTGCTGAAAAGCACCCGGCTGGGCCTCGACATCCGGGCCGTCTCGCAGAACCGGACGATGGCCAAAGCGATGGGCATCCGCACCGAGTGGGTGGATGCGATGACGTTCGGACTGGGTTCGGGCATCGCCGGAGTGGCCGGCGTGGCTTTGAGCCAGTTAACCAACGTCGGTCCCAATCTGGGACAGTCCTACATCATCGATTCGTTCCTTGTTGTCGTTTTCGGCGGTGTCGGAAATCTCTGGGGTTCGCTCATCGGCGGCATGTCGATGGGCATCGTCAACAAGCTGCTCGAACCCTATTCCGGCGCCGTGCTGGCGAAGATTTTCGTTCTGGTGGCGCTCATCCTCTTTATTCAAACCCGGCCGAGCGGGCTGTTCCCGCAGTCGGGCCGCGCGGCGGAGGATAAATAGATGGCGTCCCGTCTGCGCGATTGGATCTTTCCAGCGGGCGACCGGGGAGGAGCTGGCTTTCTTGCCACGCTCGCGGTGGCGGCCGTCGCTGTGCCGGTCCTCAACCAGCTGGTTCCGGCGTCATCGCCTGTTCACCTCTCCCCTTATGGCCTGACGCTGATCGGCAAATATCTCTGTTACGCGATGCTGGCGTTGTCCGTCGATCTGATCTGGGGATACTGCGGCATCCTGAGTCTCGGACATGCGGCCTTCTTCTCCGTCGGCGGCTACGCGATGGGCATGTATCTGATGCGCCAGATCGGCCCGCGCGGCGTGTATGGCGATCCGATCTTGCCGGACTTCATGGTGTTTCTGAACTGGAAGTCACTGCCATGGTTCTGGTACGGCTTCAATCATTTTTCATTCGCTCTTCTGATGATCGTGGTGGCTCCGGGGGTGCTGGCGTTCGTGTTCGGATGGTTCGCCTTCCGGTCGCGCGTCACCGGGGTTTATTTTTCGATCATCACGCAGGCGCTCACCTACGCCATGATGCTCGCCTTCTTCCGCAATGACATGGGGTTCGGCGGCAACAATGGATTCACCGATTTCAAGGAGATCCTCGGGTTCGACCTCCACTCCGACCTCACGCGAGTCGTGCTCGTGGTGCTGAGCGTATTGGCTCTCGGAGCCAGCTATCTGGCCTGCCGGGCGATCGTCACGTCGCGGGCCGGCCGCGTCATGCGGGCGATCCGCGACGCCGAAACGAGGACGCGTTTCATCGGATATCCGGTCGAATCGTTCAAGCTCTGGGCCTTCGTGTTTTCTGCTGTTATTGCCGGCGTCGCCGGCGCATTGTATGTGCCGCAAATCGGTATCATCAATCCTGACGAATTCAGTCCGATCAACTCGATCGAGGTCGTCATCTGGGTCGCGGTGGGAGGCCGGGGAACACTCTACGGCGCGATCGCCGGCGCGGTGCTGGTCAATTATGCGAAGACCTATTTCACGGGTGCGATTCCCGAAGTATGGCTGTACGCCCTGGGCGCGCTGTTTGTTCTGGTGACGGTATTTCTGCCTCGCGGTTTTGCCGGCCTGCTGCGGGCAAAGGATAAACAGCAATGAGCATTCGCGACAAGATGCTCTATCTCGACAAGGTGACCGTCAGCTTCGACGGTTTCAAGGCGCTTAATGAACTCACGCTCTGCATCGAGCCGGGCGAGTTGCGTTGCATCATCGGTCCCAATGGCGCAGGCAAGACCACGATGATGGACGTGATTACCGGCAAGACCCGTCCGGACTCCGGGTCCGCGCGCTTCGGGCGTTTCATTGAAGCGCTGGAGTTGGCAGGTAAGGATGCCGAAGACGATTACTGGCAGGGTCTCGACCTGCTGAAGATGTCAGAGACGGAGATCGTGAAGGCCGGAATCGGGAGAAAATTCCAGAAGCCGACCGTGTTCGAGCAGTTGACCGTGCTGGAGAATCTCGAACTCGCGCTGGCAGGCGACCGCTCGTTTCTGAAGACTCTATTGGCATGGATCAACCCGGACCAGCAAGAGAGAATCGACGAGGTGCTCGCCATCATCGGCCTTTCCGAACAACGCCTGGCGCCGGCGCGTATCCTTTCCCACGGCCAGAAGCAGTGGCTCGAGATCGGCATGCTTCTGATGCAGGAACCGGAACTGCTTCTGGTGGACGAGCCGGTTGCCGGCATGACGCCGCAGGAAATCGAACGCACATCCAAACTGCTGCGTTCTCTCTCCGGCGAACACACCGTCGTCGTGGTTGAACATGACATGGACTTCGTCCGTTCTATCGCGCGGCGCGTTACGGTTCTGCACGAAGGGAGTGTTCTCGCGGACGGTGAAATGAGCGAAGTGCAGAACGATCCCCGGGTGATCGAAGTGTATCTCGGAGTCTAAGCGTGCTCTCCGTTACAGGACTCAACCAGTTTTACGGCGGCAGCCACACCTTGTGGGACGTCGATCTGTCCGTGACGCCCGGTTCGCGCACCTGCGTGATGGGACGTAACGGCATGGGCAAGACCACGCTCCTCAAATGCATCATGGGACTGCAGCCGGTGACCTCCGGCAGGATCGTGTTCGATGGAACTGATCTGGTGAAGTATCCCGCCGAAGAGCGCGCCCGGCTCGGCATCGGCTATGTGCCCCAGGGGCGTGAGATCTTTTCGCACCTGACCGTGGAAGAAAATCTCCGTGTCGGCCTGGGTATCCGCAAAAACGGAGCCCGCTCGATTCCCGATCGCATCTTCGAACTGTTTCCCGTCCTGAAACAAATGCTCCGCCGTCGCGGCGGCGATCTCTCGGGCGGACAGCAGCAGCAACTCGCGATCGGCCGCGCTCTCGTCCTCGAACCGAAGCTGCTGATCCTCGATGAGCCCACCGAAGGAATTCAACCCAATATCGTCCACGAAATCGGCGACCTCGTTCTGAGACTGAATAACGAGATTGGACTCACCGTGCTTCTTGTCGAACAGAAGCTGCCTTTCGCCCGCCGCGTTGCCAGCGAGTTCTGCATCCTTGATAAAGGGCGCAGCGTCGCCGGCGGCCCGATTGCAGATCTGACGGATCAATTCGTCCGCGCGCATTTGAGCGTCTGAGTTGATATCAATAAATTGTCAGGACGGTTGAGACCACGGTATCTTTCTTGAAAAAGACCGCTTCCCGCGGATGCGCAATGACGAGCACCCAGTTTCCTTGAGGCAGGATGTCCGTCTTGTCCATCGTCATGACGTCCTGAGCCGATAGTGACTTTTGGTATGTGTATTCCGGCGCCAGGAACGCAAAGAACTTCCCCTCACCTTCCCGGAACTTCGCGGCCTCATCTCCGGTCATTATCATCACATCAACAGGTCTGGGAGTTGCTGTGATCTCGATGCGGACTCGGGAATCTTTGTCCAGAAAGAAGGCGCGGGTTGCGGAGTCACCTTCTTTAATCTGGCTGCGTTGATGAATGACATCCTGAGGCGGACTGGTTGGAGTCGCAAATGCGGCGGCTGGAATGTCTTGTCTGCGATTGTTTGCGCCAGGACGGCCGAATATCAAAAACTCCAGTGCGATCACGACAGCCAATAGCGCAAGTTTTCTGGGAGTCAGAAGTCTCCTCAGAGGTGGACGAGCGAGATTTGCAGACCGGGCTCGTGGGGCGGCGGCCGAGTCCTCCCGGCTACCACATTTCGGACAAACCGCGGCTGTGTCCGATATTTTCTCTCCGCACTTAGCGCAATCGATGAAAGCCATCTACGACTATTGTGCGATCGAGGGAATGGCGCCGCAACCACGTTCTTGCGCCATCTCATCCTTGCAGTGACTGCATGAATTCCGATGTGGGATGTTTCGGGGACAGCTACCAGACGATGGCCAGCTTTCCGTAAGCGCTTCGACGGATCTCTTCTACAGGACTGGGGCTTGAAACGACGTATTCGAGGTGACGGTTGTGGAGAAGATTTTGTCCGGCAACGGATAGCTCGACCTTACGCGTAGCGTGCCAGGCCAGCCGGCTGTCCAGTTCGGAATAACTTGGAACGATTCCAGGCGTGCCGGCGTTATTGAAGCGAAAGGAGTCGATCCACCGGGACTGAGCGTTAAGCTCGAAATTCCTCGGGAGATCCATCGAGGAGCGCATGGCCAACTGGTGCCGCGGATCGGCGGTTTCGTTCAGGGCGTTATTGAGATCCACCGTCCCCGGCTTGACGTGAATATTTTCGAGCAAAAGATCGTAGCCGCCATGGAGCCGCCACCAGCGGAGGATTTGATAATTGGCGGCCAATTCGAAGCCGTGGGTTTCCCCCTCCAGATTGTTGGAGAAAACGTAAGGAAACGGCAGGTGCGTCACAGGATTAGGCGCGCTGGGACTCGTGCTCCGGATATTGTTGTAGTCGTTGTAAAACCCTGAGATCGAAGCGGACACTTTTGAACCGAGCTGCGCCCGGTAACCCATCTCATACGCAATTGCGGTTTCGGATTTGAAGTTTGTTCCGCCAATCAGAAGATCCGTAATGAGAGGAGCCACAGAGGGCGTCATTAACCGTTCATCCCGATCGACTCGCGAGGGCGACCGGACCGCCCGGGAGACGGCCGACCACATGGACTGTTTTGGCGTCATGTCCCACTGGAGCCGCACATTCGGCTCGATCTCGAAGCCGGTGTAGTCGTTGTGCTCGACTTTTGTTCCCAGCGTGAAGGCAACATTTTCCGCGAGCCGAACTTCATCCTGGACAAAGACATTGAACAGATTCTGGTCCAGCTGCGGCGGCTCGAAAGCCAACCCCGGCGCGTTTTGAACCGTGTCATGCGTGAAGCGATAACCCAGGCCCCAGACGATTCCGTTTCGTCCGTTCAAACGGAAGCGATGTTGGAAATCGAGATCGACCGTATCGAGGTCGTCGGTCAGCGTGCCGGCGGGAGCAAGGACCAGGGCGCCGGCCATCTGCTGGGGAACGGGATCGCGAAAATGCGTCCGGTCGTAATAGATCTGCAGCTTCATGTCGGATTCGTCGGAAGCGGCATGAGACCATCGTCCAAGCAGGTTGCCGCCGGCCGCCCCCGCGCTGCGGCCCGTCGGGAGGTTCTGGGGAGTCTCATAAAAATCGCCTTGCAGTGTAAAGCGGTCCTCCCGCTTTGCCCCGGCGTCGATCCGAAAGCCGCCCTGTCCGCTTCTCCAGGAGTCCATCGCAGCATTGCCGTTGGGCAGAACTTCATGGCTCCTGTCGAAAAACCGTCCGTACACGCGATAGTCCGCACTTCTTCCAAGGCTGCCGCCGTAGCGAATGCCGGTCACGGCTCGCAGTTGCGATCCGCCGCCGGCTTCGGCATATAAACCTTGTGAATCCTTTGCGCTCTTCGTGACGATATTGATGACGCCGTTGACGGCATTGGCGCCCCATAGCGTGCCGCCCGGTCCGCTGATCACCTCGATGTGGTCGATGTCTTCCAGCAAATAATCCTGCCGATCCCAGAAGACGCCGGAAAACAAGGGGGTGTAAACAGTTCTTCCGTCGATTAGGACTAAAAGCTTGTTCGATAAATCCGTGTTGAAGCCTCGCGCGCTGATGGCCCAGGCACTGGAATTCTTCTGAGCAACTTCCAGGTTGTCCGCCAGCCGCAGCGCCTCCGGCAGGCTCGAGGCGCCGGAACGGCGTATGTCTTCCTGCGTAATGACCTGAATCGCGGCGGGCGCTTTCATGAAAGGCTCCGGCTGCTTGGAAACCGACGTCACTTCAATGTTCATCAGCTGGTCCAGCGTCAGATGTTTCAGATCATCCGGCGAACTCTGAGCGAAGGCATGTGACGCGCCGAGCAGAGCACCAAGAACAGGCAGCAGGCGAATCCATTTGCGAAGTCCCATAGCATCTATCCTTCCCGGAGATTTATGCGGGCGGCACCTGGTTGACCACCATCCAGTAAAGGCCAAGCTGCCGGATGGTCTGGTTGAACTGTTCAAAGTCCACCGGCTTCTGGATGTAACTGTTGACTCCGAGTTTATAGCTGTCGACGAGGTCTCTCTGCTCTCTTGAAGATGTCAGTACCACGACGGGAATCGAGCGCGTGCGCTCGTCGTTGCGGATGGCCTGAAGGACTTCGAGGCCGCTGATCTTGGGCAACTTCAGGTCCAGCAACACGACTCTTGGGGCGCAGAAGTCGCGGCCGGCATGAGGTCCCCGGCAAAAAAGGTAATCCAGGGCCTCCACGCCGTCGCGGGCGACATGAATCCTGTTGATGATTCCGCCCTGCTGCAGAGCAATCATCGTCAGTTCCATATCCGCCTCGTCATCTTCCACATAAAGAAGCTCGATTTCTTCGTTGTTCATGCCTTCACCTCGAGGGGTACAACCGTAAAGAGGAAGGTTGCGCCCTGATTGACTTTGCCTTCGGCCCAGATCCTGCCGCCGTGTTTTTGAATAATGCGTTGAACCGTTGCGAGCCCGACGCCCGTGCCCTCGAACTCTTCGGCGCGATGCAGGCGCTGGAACACACCAAACAATTTGTGGGCATATTCCTGTTCAAAACCGGCGCCGTTATCGCGGATGAAAATAATCGTCGAGCCGTTTTCCGAGAGCCGGCCCACCTCGATCACCGCGTGTTCCGTACGGCGTGTGTACTTGACGGCGTTGGATAACAGATTCGTGAAAACCACTTTCATCAAACCCGGGTCGCATTTCATATCCGGCAGGTTGGCGATCTGCCAGTCAATCTGCCGCCCTTCGCATTCGGACTTGAGATCCGCGATGGTGCCCTGGACCATCTGATTCAGGCTGGAAGGCCTCACTACAAGTTCCTGCCGCCCGATTCTCGCCATGTTCAATAAATCATCCACAAGGTGTCCCATGTGCTTCGCGCCGTCGCGAACCCGTTTCAGATATTGCTGTGCAGTGGCGTCGAGGGTTGGCCCGTATTTCTGCATCAGGATCATCGAGAACCCGTCGATGTGGCGCAAGGGGGCGCGCAGATCATGCGAAACCGAATAGGAAAAGGCTTCCAGTTCCTTATTGGCCGCCGCGAGTTGAGCTGTACGTTCCTGGACCCGCAGTTCCAATTGGTCCCGTGCCGTCTGCAACGCCACATCGCGTTCCTGAATCTGCTCGAGCATTTCGTTGAAAGCGCCGATCAATGTGGCGAGTTCTCCGCTTTTCCCGGCGGGCGCCGCCCGCACCGCGTAGTTCTTTTCGCGGGATACGGCCAGGGCCACGCTCGCCAGCTGTATGATCGGCTCGGAGACGGACCGCTTCAATCTTCCGGAAATCAACAGGGCGGCCAGCAGGGACACAGCTAAAATCACGGCGCCCATCGAAACGAATCGTTTCACACGCGCATCGAGCGCCTTCAGGTCTGATTGGATGCATACGATGCCGACAGGCTTGCCCTCAAAGATGACGCGGCGCGCCAGTGTGAGCTGGTCGCCGGCAAATGAATAAGCCCGGGCTTTGCCTTCGGGAATAGCCGGCCGCGAAGCGCAAGCCCGATAGGGCGAAGCATCGATAGATGCGGCAGCCCGCGGATCCTGCCCTGAATATTTGGCGAACTCGCTGCCCTTAGCCGTGTAGATCGCGGCGGCCGTAATATTCGAAGACGCTTTCAAGGCCGCCAGCGTGCTTTCCGCCGCTTCCGCATCGTTGAAAACCAGGGCGGAGATGCTGTTTGAAGCTATGATCTGCGCTTCGATGGACAGATTATTCACCATCGTTTCCTTGAGGCTGACGCGGTCATAGGCGAAGAAGGTCACGCAAGCGAGCAGCAGGGCGACACCGCTGACGAGCATGTTCATCAGCGTCAGTCTTCTTGAAATCGAGTAACTCCAGCTCGAACGCATCTTCATGACTCTCCGCGCTCAGGTCCCCGAGGGGACTCTTTTAACGGCAGCCGCGACCTTCAGTAATTCCGAGCTCAATTGCAGCCGCGCCTCTTCGGCGGTCGCCAGGTTGACCTCGAACCGCACTTTGTTGGCTGCAAGCACGAACTGGATCATGCCGCCGCGCTGCACGAATTCAGGCATGTCGCTGACGGTCAGGATGCTGGACTTGTCAAGCGCGGCTAAAATCTGCTTCAGCCGTTTATCCTCCGAAGGGCTGATAAAGAGAATCCGGCAATTCTGCGCGCCTTGGACGTTGGAGATCCGTACGGTCACGATTTGTTTGCCGTCGATGGTCTCACCGGAGACCGTGGAATCGAGAACCGCGCCGAAGGGATCTTCCCCGAGAATGCAGATCCCGAACTGTCCTGCGCTCAGCGTGGCGGGCCACGTCACGAACCGGCCGAAGTTATAAAGGTAAGCGGCCTCGACCTGGGGTCCGCTTGCCTTGGGTTGCTGCCGCCCATCGAGCCTTGAAACCAGGGAAACGGCGATGATGCCCGCAATCATCCATGGGAAAACCCGGAATTTCTTCATGCAGCGTTCATAGCGCGTGCAGAACGGTGGTGATGGCATTCAGCAATTCCATGGCAGTGAAGGGTTTTCGCAGGGACACTTTTCTCTTCGACACGGCTGCCGGCGGACACTCGTGTGTTTTAGGCATTCCACTTGCCGCAACCACGCGCAGTTCGGGTTTGATCTTTTCCATCATTTCGAGCATGCTTCCGCCGTCCATGATCGGCATGTTCATGTCGCTGAGAATGACGCTTATTTCCGCCGAATGTTCGCGGAACGCAATCAACCCCTCCGCACCGTTCGCCGCCGTTATGACGCGATATCCATAGGCTTCCAGTGTGGTCTTTGCGATTTGCCGGATGGCGGCTTCGTCGTCCACGATCAAAATGAGTTCACCATGGCCGAGGCTCGGCGCGTTGACTTTGTCGTCGGCGGTGACGGATTGCGTCGGACTCGCGGGAAGATATACGCTGAACTTCGTTCCCCGGCCGACCTCCGTCGAGACCTGCAGAAATCCCCCATGGTTTTTGACGACCATTTGTACGGTCGCCAGGCCGAGGCCGGTGCCCTTTCCGTCCTGCTTGGTGGTGAAAAACGGCTCGAAAATCTTGTTGAGCAAGTCCTCGGGTATTCCGTCTCCG
>DASXLG010000369.1 GCA_036496425.1 Terriglobia bacterium
CTGAGCGAACACAAGTTGGCAAAGTTTAAGGCGCTCGAAGTGGGAGCGCAGCAACTCGGCATATCCGCCGAGCCCCTGTATATCAACGTGAATTTCACCGTCGACGGCAAGAATCCATACGGCGTGGATCAGAAGCCCTGCATCGATTGCGGGAATTGCGTCTGCGGCTGCAAAGTTGGGGCAAAAAACACGCTGATGATGAATTACCTGCCGATGGCGAAGAACGCCGGCGCGACCATCCTGACGCAAGCCGAAGTGCAATGGATCGAGAAAAGGCCCGGCGGCTCATGGCGCGTTCACGGTCAACAGGTAAACGGTCTGAACGACTGCAGCGGCTTCCTGATGGATGCCGGTGAAGTCATTCTTGCCGCCGGGTCGCTGAACTCGACCGGGATACTGCTTCGCTCTCAGGCGCACGGTCTTTCGCTTTCACCGGCCTTAGGCACAAAGTTCAGCGGTAATGGCGATTTCTTCGGCATGGCCTACAACGGCGGCTATGAGACCGATTTTCTGGGTTACCCGCACAATCAGGTTCCGGCAACCGGCGATTCCGCGCCACCGGGACCAAACATTGTCGGGCTGGTTCGCTACACTGGCGGTGTTCCCGAAGACCACCGTATTGCCATCGAAGATTTCTCATTTCCCAGCGCTTACATCGATATCGTCAAGACGCTGTTCGCCGCCGTTCAGGGAGAAAGAACCACCACAGGTAATGAAGCCGCCCAGCTGCATCGCTTGCAGGCGGATCTTAACCCGTTTGGCCTCGCCCATAATCCGAACGGGGCCATCAACCACTCGATGTTCTACCTGGTTATGGGGCACGACAACTCGCGGGGAAGAATCGAGCTTGAGACATCACCGGCGGAACCCGGTGGCTGCATTCGCATCTCGTGGGATAACGCGGGTCAACAGCAGATCTTCGACAGATTGAACGACGCAGTCCGCCGGCAGGCCCAGGCGTTGAGAGCAAACTTCATTTCCAATCCAACCTGGCAGCTTCTCAACCTGAAGCACCTCGTCACCGCTCACCCCCTTGGCGGTTGCCCGATGGCAGATGACTATACCCAAGGTGTCGTCGACGCGACAGGCCGCGTGTACGCGGCTGACGGCTCGCTCCACGCCGGTCTCTCGGTTACCGATGGTTCCGTGGTGCCAAGCGCGTTAGGAGTGAACCCGTTGCTCACCATCTCCGCTTTGACGGAGCGTTTCATCGACAAAAAAATCGCCCAGCTTGCCGGGGGGACTGCGCCTTGAGTGTTTTCGCCGCCTTTTCTCCTACTTTTCCCCCCACATTTGCGCGTGTTGCGCCTGTCGCGCGAACAGTTCGGGGTTGTAGAACTTCTGGTAGTACTCCAGCTCCAGGTGTGAGAACTGAAGCCAGATTCCCGGCGCGTAAAATGCGTCGGTGTGGGCCGGGAAGCGGCCGTAAGTGTCCCAGATGTAATTACAAATGTCCTTCGTATATTGCACGTTTTGGGGTGAATAATGCGCGGCGTTGCTCAAGTAGTTCTGAGCGTACGACTCGGAATTGTATGACCGCTCGAAGACGCTGAGATCGGAGTAAGGTCCCGCACCGGTGTACTTCTCCGCCAGCACCTGGTCGACCGCAGCGTCCATCGATGAGACGTAGGGCGGGCACAGTCCCTCCAGGACTCCGTCGATTCCCACCGGGTTCGGCTGCGTGGACGGCAACGGCGGCCACACATCCCATTGTTTGGCTGGAGTTTGCATACGAAATCCGAGACCAAGCCAGCCCTTTGAAGTATCGCGCTGGAAGATGTATGGCGGGGCGATTGAGGAGTGGACCCAGCCGCCGACTCCCATTGCCTGGCCGAGAAGCATCAGGTTCTGTAAAAGGAAGAACGCTTCGTAAGGAACCCGCATTGACGTTTCCAGCCCGAGCGGTACGTAAATGTCCGGATTAACCCAACCGTCCTGGGCGCGGCTCAGGCCGCCGACCACCTGATACGGCAGTTGCTTGTCGACCAGACCAGTCTTGATGGCTGCCCACTCCGCCGCTTCGACAACGTCGGCGGGCTTGAAACATTGCCAGTCGTCGATGAATAGCGGCCGTTGGCCGTCGCGCTCCGACAGCAAGTTCAAAATGATATTGATGTAGGCGCGGGTGCAGTCGACGACCGGGAAAAAGATGGTCGTGCCGGGCAGGTTCGAGATTTGCTTATTCCAGCCGAGATAGTAGGGGAATTGACGGGGGAAATCGAGTCTCTGATCGAACAGCTTGACCTTGATCGCTGCGGCTGCCGAGATCCAGTCGCTGTCCGACCAGTCCGGCCATTTCGGCGGAAACTGGCTCATGAACGCGAGGCCGTCCTTGCCGTTGAGCCGCTTCAACAGCCAGGTTCCCTCATCGTTGAGCATGAAGAACGCGGTGGCCTGCGCGTTGTCGGGACTGCTGGCCGAACGCGACAGAATGTTCAGGAACGGTGTGCCGAGTTCATTGCCTCCACCCGGGATTTGCAATGGGCCATCATGCATCGTTTGCTGGCCGACGAGCCCCGTGGAAACGACTAGAATTGCCTCCTCCAGGGGCGAGAGCGGCTGCGGCTGGTTCGGACTGGTATAACTTAGACCGTCCGACACCAATGAAGCGCCGCGCGCGATCCGCCGGGTCCGGCGATCGGTGATCGCAGACATGAGCGGGTAGTTGAACAGTGCATCCAGAGCCGGGCTTCTTGTTGGTTGCGTCGTTGAATTTTTCGTGGCGTCGTTGTCGGTGGGCACTTTATTCCTCCGCCGGAATCATACCATCCTGTTTCGCGATGGCTCTGTTGCTGCAACTTCGTCGTTACGGCTGTCCAAATTGACGCGAATTGATTGCGGATCTTCCGGGAAAAGCCGGACAATAGCCAGAGGTGATTCATGGCGACCCCGATAGTAGTCCGATACGGGAATATCCAGGAAGCATTCGAACAGAACCCGGGCGACGTTCTCCAGGCTATTAATGATGGGGCCACGAGCGCTGCAGGAGGCGATACGCAGCAAGGTACGGCAATGGTAGCTGCATGGAACAACGCCGTCGCCGAACTCGCAAAAGATGACAAAGGAGCCGGGCTGATGTCGTCGCCTCGCGACGATCTTGCGTCCCGAATTCAGACAAGCATCGCGCAGCATGCTGTCGAACAGGCAAAGCTGCAACAGGTGCAACCGTCTACCGTAATAAGCACTCCTGGAGGCGATTTCGAAGCTCCGGAAATCGTGGAAGTCAAGTTCAGCAATGCCGATCTGATTGGCTGGATTGGAATGTCATGGAAGCTTATTTTTAAACCCGAAAGACATCCCTGGATCAATCCTCCGGTGGAGCCCGAGAAACTCGCCAATGACGCAATCATCGCGCTTTTTGGTGATTGGGCCACTGGACTGTATGGCGCACCGGTTATTTCACAACACGTTGCGAAGTTGGATCGTTGCGATGTTGTTCTTCACCTTGGTGATACCTACTATTCCGGTGGAGACGACGAAGTTGTGCGGCGGCTTGTGGACGATTGGCCGAAGCGTGACGGGAAGAGCGTGAATCGGACTTTGAATGGAAATCATGAAATGTATTCGGGAGGACACGGCTATTTTACGGCCTTGCAGAACTTTTTTAATCAACAGGCGAGTTGTTTTGCGATGCAGAATGACAACTGGCTGATTATTGGGCTCGATACGGCATACGTCGACAGCGATCTGGCCGGCACCCAGGTGGACTGGTTAAATTCAATGGTCGCCGCCGCGGGTACACGGAAGTTGATTCTGTTTTCGCACCACCAGCCGTTCTCACAATTGGATTCCCAAGGTCCCCAACTGCAACAGAAATTGCATGATCTTCTGAACAAGCAGCGCATCTATGCATGGTTCTGGGGGCACGAGCACCGGTTGGTGCTTTACGAACCTCATTCGCAGTGGGGTTTTAAAGGGCGTTGCGTGGGGCACGGAGGGTTTCCTGCATTTCGGGACAACCTGCCCGGTGCGGGCGGCAAAATCTACCAGTGGATTCGCCTTACTGCACAACCCCATGTTCCCGCCGCCAGGCTCCTGGATGGCCCCAATTTTTGGGTGACTCAAGACCCCGAGGGATATAACCCGAATGGCTACGCCGTGCTCGAATTCGCAGGGCCGAAATGTTTTGAGACGTACCGCACCGCAGACGGAATAGCTGTCACCGGAAGAGTAGAACTCTAGCGAAGTTGCCGCATGATCTGGAGGCGTCCTCGCCATCGTCCGGCCGTATTTTTGCGGAGGTCAACCTCCTTCACTTTCCAAATACCCAGATCCGGGCACCTCGCGCTCGATGCCGCTGGCTTGGAAATGGTTCGGCGTAGGTCGCCAGCGGGGTCCGCGTGCCGGACTCGTAGCTGCAGATCCAGTACCCTGCCGCCGGTCTGCCGCCTTTGATCGAAAATGCCATCTTTTGCCAATCGGGGACTGCTTTCTTCGTTGCGTCATTTGGCTCGGACACGCCGTCCGCGCTCCACTCTGGAACACCATTGCAGTCGCTCGCCTGTAGTTCCAGCCGGTATTGTTTGCCGGGCTCGAGGTAAATGGTCGCCCGACCCTGCGCATCAAGATGCAACGGGTTTGGGTTGGGCTTTGGCAGTAGTAATAGAGTGAGCAGCAGAAGCTTCACATCGGCCTCCCCGATCATCTGCACATTGCTTACCAATCATTAAACAGACTGATTCCATAGACAAATGTTGGGATTGGGCTGACGTTAAACAGGAACTATTCCACGAATTTCGAAGCCCTGCCATGTACTGGGGTGGAACGCTGTTGCGTCTGTCGACTTGCCGCTCTTGTGATCAGCTAATGATTTTCCTGCGATAATCGGGGCGAGAGGATTCGAACCTCCGACCTCCTGCGCCCAAGGCAGGCGCGCTAGCCAAACTGCGCTACGCCCCGTACTGAAGACAAAGGACTTTAGCTGCTGGTCCTCCATCCGAATCCTCATTCTCTCAGTTTTTCTGTCATTCTGAAAGGCTGACATTTCCTGGCACAGGGACACGTCAAAATCCCGCAAGTTTCTGATTCTTCGAAAGAGGTTTTTAGCCGCAGATGACGCAGATGACGCGGATGGGGCGCATCATAAATCCCTGTTCGCACTCCATCCGCGTCATCTGCGGCTAAACTACTTTCACGGGGCCGTGTTTCCAGACAAACAACCCTACGGGGTTGGAAAGCGATTTGCTTCACCACAGCCGTGGGAAATCTAATCTCTCTAAAGGATGCGATTGGCGAATTCGTTCACGACGGTGACTCGGTCGCCTTGGAAGGGTTCAGTCATCTCATTCCATTTGCAGCCGGCCACGAGATCATCCGCCGGCAGCGCCGCGATCTGACGCTGATCCGGCTGGTTCCGGATCTTCTCTTTGATCAGATGATCGGGATGGGCTGTGCCCGGAAGCTCGTCTTCTCCTGGGCAGGGAATCCCGGCGTCGGGCTGTTGCACCGCTTCAGGGAAGCGGTTGAAAAGGGATGGCCGCGCCCGCTCGAGCTCGAAGAACATACGCACGGCAGCATGGCTGTTGCTTACACAGCCGGCGCTGCCAGGTTGCCGTTCGGCACGATACGGGGATATCCCGATACCGATCTGCTGAAACACTCGCCCGATTTGAGTTCCATCGAATGCCCATTTACCGGCGAAAAGCTCACCGCGATCCGGGCGATCAATCCCGATGTGACGATCATTCATGCGCAACGAGCGGACAAAGACGGGAACGTTCAACTCTGGGGCATCCTCGGCGTCCAAAAGGAAGCCGTCTATGCGGCCAGCCGTGTGATTGTCACCGTTGAAGAGATATGTGAGAAGTTCGACCCCGTTTCCGGTGGAATCGTCATTCCATCCTGGATGCTTTCCGCGGTCGCTGTGGCGCCGGGTGGGGCGCGTCCTTCTTATGCGCACGGATATTACCGGCGCAACGACGCCTTCTACCAGGAATGGGACGCGATATCGCGTGATCGCGCGCGTTTTCTGGAATGGATCGATCGCAATGTCATGGAGTGTGTGCCGGCATGAGTGAAGAGCTCAGTTATACCTCGGAAGAAATGATGACGATCGCGGCCGCCCGCCGGTTCCGGAATCGAGCGGCGTGTTTCGTCGGTGTGGGCCTGCCCAGCACGGCGGCGTGCCTCGCGCACGAATTGTTTACGCCGGATGCGATCCTGGTGTATGAATCGGGCGCGATCGGATCGAGGCCCCGGCTCTCGCCGTTGTCCGTCGCCGATCCCGAGCTCGCCGATACAGCGGTGGTGATTGCGAGCGTGCCGGAGATATTCAGCTACTGGCTGCAGGGCGGACGTATCGACATCGGTTTTCTTGGCGCCGCGCAGATCGACCGGTTCGGGAACATCAATTCGACCGTTATCGGAAATTACGAATCGCCGAAGGTTCGCATGCCCGGCGCCGGAGGCGCGCCGCACATCGCGGCTCATGCAAAAGAAATCGTCGTGATCGTGCGGCAAAGCCCGAAGGCATTCGTGCCGCAGCTGGATTTCCTAACGACGGCCCGCTGCAAAGGGCCGATTACGGTTATTACGGATCTGGGAATTCTTGAAACCCATCCTGTCTCCGGCCAGCTCATCCTGACGTCCAGGCACCGCGGTGTGAGCGTGGAGCAGATCCGCCAGGCTACGGGTTGGCCTCTGGCTCTTGCGGAATTGCTTGAGGAGACTCCCGAGCCTGCGGCCGCTGAAGTTCTCGCACTGCGGGATTTGAATGAGCGAACCCGGCGGGCGCACGAAGCGAAACTACAGCCGGCGTAATTCCGGGAATGGAGCGCTGCGGCCGCCGATCATGATGGGGGCGCAGCCGCGAAACTGAATGTACGACAGCCGGCCAATGCGTTTCAACAGGTGCCGCGAGGCCTGGAGACTCGGCGGGTTGTCGCCGTGAATGTAAGCGAGGACCTTCTTGTAGCCGGTTTCACGCAGGTAATTGTAGGTGTAATAACGGGTATAGGCGTCGATTCCGCGGCGGCGGAATTCCGGCAGCGTGTTCAAGTCGTAGATATAGACTTCGCCCGGCTTCAAGATGATGTAGCGCTCGAGTTCCGGCACGAGCGCCGCCGCCGAATTGACCCAGCGGTAATTCGCCAGCTTCCCGGTTTGCTCCTCGATTCCCATGAAACAGCGATGCCCGTCGTTGAAGCGCTTCAGGAAGAGGGCCTGATCTTCGAACAGCCGGACATCTTCGATTGTCGCCTCGCGCGGAACGATGCCGGGCACCGGGCGCTGTTCCGGGAGCGGCTGCGTGAGATCGGCTTCGGTGAATATCAATGTTCCGATTTTGAAGGCGGGCCGCACGAGCCTCCGGAGGCCACGGGTGATCACGATTTTTGGGCCGCCGGCGGCGAAAGCCCGCTGGATATCTGCAGTCAGCGCCATGCTGCTGTTCGAGCAAGCGGAGTGCCGTCAGGAGACATTATGGAGACATCGTGTTCACAAAGTCGATCCGGGCGGCATTCCCCTCATTTTCAAGGAGGGGTGGCTGCGCCAACAAGAAGAAGGTTCCGTTCCTTAGCGGCGCAGACGGGGTGGTTAGTAACTTCAACGAATAAGGTGCGCTACGAGGTTCTTGGATAACCGCCCCGTCCTCGCGTCTAACGGTTTGATCGCTCGGACACCCCGCCTTGGAAAGGCGGGGAATGTCCAGGAGGGGAATGTGTTGTTCGACATGGAACACAGGTTGCATAGAGTGATCCGACATATGACAGATGCGCGCGCTGCCGAGCAGCAGTTTTATTCACGATACAGCTGGTGTTTGAATCCTGTTTTATCCGTCGACGACCTGTTGCATCGATTCCGCGAAGAAATCGATGCTTTTGAATCCCTGTCGGGATGGCAACAGGAAGAATCCAGAGCCAACCTTTATCTCTTTGCCTGTGCCGTCGCGTGTACTGCGGACGACTACTTCGCGTTGCGATGGCTGGACCTGAACCCAGTGGCGAAGCGCCTTGGAAAGCTGAAGCCGGCCATTTCGGCGGTTCAATCGATCGGCGATACCGTTCACTCGCTGTTCAAAGTTCAGGACCGCGCGGCGTGGCGTTGGCGGCGGCGCTGGGATGAGTGCGTGGCCGCGGTCTGTCAGCTCGTTATTTCCGATTCCGCCACCGGGCCGGAGCTATTCGCGCGGATTCGAAATCTCGCGAACGATCTTTGTGCCGAACGTCTGCCGGAAGGCCTGCTGAAACGGCGGATGCGTTTGCCGGAGGCTTTCCGCTCTCAAGACATGGCACATCACGATGTGATCACCCTGATCGAACGTTTCCTGGTTTCGGATACCGCGGCGCGGGCAAAGAACTCGGGCGTCGTGCTGTTGGGCCTGCGTACCGCGGGGGCTTACTTTGCGGCGCTCATGACCGAATACTTGAAGAAGCAAGGATTCGCCGACGTGTCGTGGTTCAGCATCCGTCCGAAGAACGGCGCCACGCGCTGGGAAGCGGAAAGGCTCACCGGCATTGCGCGTGAAAACAAACATCTGTTGATCGTCGACGACTATCCTTCGACCGGACATACCTTCCGGCTCACGTTCGAAATTCTGCGCACGTTTGGAATTCAGCCTGAACAGATGTCCGTCCTTGCGCCGACTCATCCGGCACAAACGAAATGGGCGGAGCGCGCCGGGATCCAGCCGCCGGTGCAGGTTTTCACATTCCCGACGGCGGAGCTGTACAAAGTGGCGTCGATGGAGTCCTCCAACGTCGAGCGGTTGTGCGAGCAATACTATGGCAACGGCTGCGGCGTCCGGGTTGTGCCGGATTCTGCGACCGAGAAAATCAACCAACAGCTGGCCGAACACTCGAAAGACGGACATCACGTCCGCGAGAAACGTGTCTTCAGCGTCGAACTGCGCGAAGGCGGCGGCAATTGTGCCTCAAAGCGGATCTTCTTCAAGAGCGCCGGCTGGGGATGGCTTGGATACCACGCTTATATTGCCGGAACGCGGCTTCAAGGATTCGTTCCGGAGGTGATCGGCTTCCGCAACGGGCTTCTTCTGTCGGAGTGGATCGACAACGCCCGGCCGCCTGCCGCTACTGCAGGCGACGGCATGGTCCGCCATCTGGGGCGCTACATCGCCGCGCGATCGCGGCGTCTGGCGTTGAGCGGCGACTGCCGCTGGGAGAGCCGCACCTATCGCTGGACCGGCTGTGACGAGATCTCCAATATCCTGCGGGGCGCCTATGGCCCGTATGTCAATCGGCTCAAAGTGCCTGCATTGCGGAAGCAACTGACCGAAGCGGTTAGCTCCGTTCCGACCTTTATCGACGGCAGGATGCGCCCGGACGAGTGGCTGAAAACGGCGGATGGCCTCTTCAAAGCCGACTTCGAGCATCACAATTTTGGCGGCGGCGAGCTGGATATCGTCGATCCAGCCTACGATCTTGCGGCGGCTATTCATGAATTCCGGCTGCCGAAACAGGCCGAGCAGGAACTTGTACGGACTTACGCCGAAGCAAGCGGCGACTCCTCGGTTGAGGACCGCATCCTCATTCATAAGATCCTCTATGGCACGACTGCAATGCAGTACGCAGCAAGCGCGATCAAAAGTGGCCGCGAGGTCGAGAAAAACAACGAGCGCCGCCTGTATGCACGAAGCTTCCTGGTGTACTCGATGAATGAGTTTTGCGCCCAGTTCATTCGAGTGCCCTCTCAAACCGGCACGTGGTCGCCGTCACTGTTCTTCATGGACCTCGATGGTGTGTTCGATCACGAGCTGCTCGGATTCCCGCACGCCTCGCGCTGTGGACTCCAATCCGTTGCGCTGCTCCGCGCCCACGGCTTTTCGATCGTGCCCAACACCGGCCGCAGTATTCAGCACGTTCGCCAGTACTGCGATGCGTATGGTTTCCCGGGCGGCATCGCCGAATTCGGAAGCGTCTTTCTCGATGCGGTGAACGGGCGCGAGGTGCCGTTGATCGATGCGGCGGCAGCCGAACAGCTGGCAGCGTGCCGCGAAGTTATCCGGAGCATTCCCGGCGTTTTCATCGATCCTGGCTATGAATATTCCATCCGGATATATCGATATGCAGGCGGCGGGACCGTCGGCCTGAAGACCGACGAAATCAAGCACCTCCTGAACCGGCCGGAATTTTCGAAGCTGTCGTATGTGTGGCGGAGCGCCGATACATATATCGTTCAAAAGCGAACCAGCAAGGGCTCTGCGCTCCGAGCCGTCCGGCGGCTCGCCGGCCGTTCCGATGTTCCGGTAACGGCCATCGGCGATTCTCAGCACGACATCGGCATGCTTGCCGCGGCGGAATTCGCATATGCCCCGGCGAATTGTTCACCGCTGATACGAGACCTGGCGAGGCAGGGAAAGTGCCGGATTGTGAAACAGCGATACCAGAACGGGCTTCTTGCCGCTGTCCAGGACCTGTTGCGGAAACAGCCTGCGGGAATCCTGAAGTCCCTGCCGGTACAACCGCCGGCACATAGGCCCGCGGCCGGTCCGCGCGGCTTGATGGAACGTCTGCTGGATGCCGCCGATCGCGGGCCTGTGCCGCAAGCCTTGTCTGCATTGATGTGGTGGAGTATTTGATCCGGTGAATACGAATCGCATAAAAGTCCTGAAATTTCTCAACCATTTCTTCATTGGGGGCACCGAGCGGCAGTTTGTTCATGTCGCGAATGGGCTGGATGCCTCGCGATTCGAAGTCGAGATCGCATGTATGAAGCGCGACGGCCCGCTGCTCGACGTCTTGCGGCAGGAGATGCCGGTGCATCTCTATCCGTTGAAAGGAAGCTTCTACAATCGGCACAGCCTCTGGAGCCAGCTTCGCTTTGCCAGAGATCTTCGCGCGCGCCGGATCGATATTGTCCACGCTTATGGCTGGTATCCCGATGTGTTTGCGGTTCCTCCTGCGAAGTTGTCCCTGCGGCCCAGAATTATCGCTTCGGTCCGCGATGCGGGAGCGTACATGACTCCATCGAAGGTCCGTGTTCTGAAGCTGGTGTGCTCGCTCGCGGATTCCGTGCTCGCCAACAGCGGCGCCGGCCGCGACTGGCTGCTGGCGCAGGGCGTGAAGGAAGAAAAGGTCGAAGTTATCCGCAACGGAATCGAGGTGCCTGCAAAAACCGGCTGGAAACGCGAAGGCGGCGGCATTCGAAAAGAATTCGGAATTCCTGCGGATGTGCCGTTGTGCGCCTGCATCGGGCGCGTCGTTTCCGGTAAAGGAATCGATCTTTATCTGCGCGCGGCGCGCATTCTGGCGGAGCAGGGGCGGGACTTCCGCTTTCTGATGATCGGCGTGCTGTCGTCAGAACGGAATTACGGATCGGAACTGGAACGCCTGGCGCGTGAGTTGAACCTGGGCAATCGGGTCATCTTCACCGGAGAGCGCCGGAACGTGTGCGAGATTCTGCGCGAAGTCGATATGGTGGTCCATCCCTCGCTGACGGAGGGATTGTCCAACGTCATTCTGGAAGCGATGGGAACAGGCCTTCCGGTGGTGGCCACGCGCGTCGGCGGAAATCCTGAATTGGTTGAGGACGAGAGGACGGGTCTGCTGGTGGAACCTGGGGATGCCGATGCGATCGCTCGAGCGATCACGCGCCTGGCAGACAATTTCGGGATGGCGCGGGCTTTTGGCGAGGCGGGGAGACAGCGGATTATTCAGGAATTCTCGATCGGCCGGATGCTCCGGCAGACCGAAGATCTGTATACCCGCCTCGTTGAGCGTTACGGCTCGATCGGCCGGTCCAGCACGATTTCGAGCGTCGTGCCGGGACCCAGCACGAGATCCTTGCCGCGTGTCAGCAACACCGCAGCGGTTCCGACTGCGGCTCCCGCAGCGCCGCCGACTCCTGCTCCGGAAGCCGAGCGGCCCGCAATGGCTCCGATGCCGGCGCCTTCGACGGTCGTCCGCTCGACTGTCGATGCGTCCTGACCCTTGCTCGCGTCTCCTTGAACGCCGGCTTCACCCTTGCGGTCGCCGGCAGAGCCCGTTCCGCGCAGCGAAGTGTAAATCGCGATGTTCACGCCGCTGGGCAGCACGAGGGTCTGAAAATTCAACGTCAGCTCCGCTTTGCCTTTTACTTTTCCTGGGCGTTTGATTTCGCTGATCTTGCCTTTAACGTGCGAGCCTTCGGGAATAACGATCTTGTTATCCACCGTAATGGGGAACGACGTTCTGCCGTAGACACCGTCGCCATCCTTCGAGTGCTTTGTCGAGATGCTGCTCGTCAGCGTGATGGGTATTACCGTTCCTGCCGGCACAACCACCACCGGCAGAATTTTCGCGGGATCCACGTCGATTGACTTCGGACCCTGGTGCAGAACTGCGGCAAGAATAAGCCATCCAATCATTTCGGAACTCCTCTCATTTCACGATACCCAACAGACAGACGCCGGGGACAGCAAAAAGTCTCAACGGGATAGCAGGAATTTTCGTAATTCCATCAATGCTTTACCGCGGGCGCTGAGCCGATTCTTGTCCTCAGTGGTCAAGTCGGCCATGGTTTGGTTCAAATCGGGCAATAGAAAGACCGGGTCGTACCCGAATCCCGACGTGCCGGACGGCGTGTGCGCAATCACGCCATGAACATCGCCCTGCACGGTCCATACCGTTTTGCCTTCCCGCGCAACGGCGAGTGCACAGTAGAACGCCGCTTCGCGTTTTCCGTCCGGAACCGGCTCCATTTCACCCAGAATGCGTTTGATCCGTGACGGAGGATCGGGCGCATATCTTGCGGAATGGACGCCCGGCCGACCCCCGAGGGCCGCGACGCACAAGCCGGAATCGTCGGCAAGCGTCAGATCGGAGGCGAACCGGCTGTAGTGCTCCGCCTTCAGGATCGCATTTTCAAGAAATGTTGTGCCTGTTTCCTCGACCGTAGGAGTGCCTGGAGGAAGCGGTTCAAGCAGCCATCCCGGGCTCGCGCCAAGCCCGGAGTGGATTTCGATGACCTTTCCCGCGTTCGTCGTCCCGATGACGAGTCTGTTCACATCGCCAGCGTCTTACGCTGAATCTCGATCAATTCGTGAATTCCCGAGCGGCCGAGGTCGAGTAACTGGTTCAATGCGGTTGTGCCGAACGGATCACGCTCGGCGGTTCCCTGAATCTCCACGAACTCGTTCCGGTCGGTCATGACCAGGTTGAAATCCACGTCGGCGGTGGAGTCTTCGGGATAATCCAGATCGAGCATCGGAACCCCTTTGATGATGCCGACACTGACCGCCGCCACGTGCGAGCGGATCGGATTCTGGCTGAGAGCGTTCGAGTCCTGAAGCTTCCGTATCGCGAGACACAGAGCCACAAACGCGCCTGTGATCGATGCGGTGCGCGTCCCGCCATCCGCCTGTATGACGTCACAGTCGATCCAGATCTGCCGCTCACCCAGTTTTCCCAGTTCAATGGATGCCCGCAGCGCACGGCCGATCAGTCTTTGAATCTCCTGCGTGCGTCCGGATTTCTTTCCGAGCGTCGACTCACGCGTCGTACGCGTGTTGGTCGCGCGCGGAATCATCGAATATTCCGAAGTGATCCAGCCTTTCCCCTGGCCCTTGAGAAAGGCGGGAACGGATTCCTCGACGCTCGCCGTGCAGATCACGCGCGTCCGGCCGACCTCGATCAACACGGATCCTTCGGCCTGACTGATGAAACCCGGAGTCATCCGGACGGATCTCAACTGGTTATGGGCGCGTCCTTCAGATCTCATTTTTCGAGTAACGCGGTCTTGTCTTCATGCGGCATCACGTTTGTCATCGACAGGTCCATGTCCAGCGGCAGAAGCAGAAGGCAATGGCCCGCGAGTGTCTCCTTTTCAACACCACCCACCAATATCTTCACCTGCTTGATCTCCGGAAGATTATAAATGAGGGAATCGACGATGGAATAGATCGTCGCCATTTCGTTCTCCACTCCGCCCGGATGATTCATGGCAATCGCATTCGAGAAATCCGCAAAGGCGATTCCCTGTTCGGAAATAAAGAGGTCCTGCAGCTTTGTGTCTTTAGGAAGCGATGGAAACATCTGGTCCGAGTGCGGACCTTCCTGCAGTTTTTGCAGAATCTGGCGCGCGCGATTGCCCAGCTCCGCCGATTTGAAAATCGTCTGGTCTTCGGCGGTGAGCAGCACCTCGCCGCTCGCTGCAGGGAAAAATACTTTGACGGACAGCGGCGGGTCGCCTTGCGCATACAGAGGTTGGGTCGGCGGCTTGAACGGATTTTCTTCCGTTTCCTTGTCGCTTCTCATCAAGGATTGAACTCTGCCGACGACATCGACGAAAAAACCGAGAGCGACCGCGAGGCCGATTCCGAGGACGATCAGGCTGATTTTGATGTGTCTCGGCATCCTAGTTCGCCGCCTGCGGGGATTCCGAGAATTTCTGGACGCCGTCCACGATGCTATTTACAAGCCGGGTTTGAAATCCGCTGTCCACCAGCGTCTGGGCGCTTGTGGGATTGTTGAGATTTCCGACTTCCAGTATCAGCGACGGCATCGTGGCGCTGCTCAGCACGGCGAGCGGCGCCGTCCGGACTGTAAACTTCCACGCCGGTATTCCTTTGTTCAATTCCTCTTCGAGGATGCTGGCGGCGGCCGTGCTCCCCGGCCGGTGCATCCGATAGCCGAGATACCACGGCAGGAACAGCCGATCGCGCGCCGAAGATGCCGGCGCCGAACTCTCGCCGAAGTCTTCCTTCATGACAAACACGGACGATCCGGAGTCCGCCTCGTTCGGTGAGTATCCCACGTGCAGGCTGATGAACAGATTTGCCTGATTGTTGTTCGCGACCGCCGACCGGGCCTCATTGTTCATGGACGCATCGGAATCGCGGGTCAGCAGCACCGTGGCTCCGAGCCTGCTCTGCAGCGCGGCTCTCAGCTTGCGGGCGAGCGTCAGAGTCAGATCCTTTTCAGCGAATGCCGCTGTTTTTGCGCCGGTATCCATGCCGCCATGTCCCGGATCAATGACCACGACGCGCACTTTGCGTTCGGCCTGAACCGCATCCGGCTTTGTCGCCGCCGCTGCTGGAGGCTCGGCCGCAGGAGGCGCTGCCGTCAGCGGTTCCGGCGTACGGGATAAATCGATGAAGTAGACGCGATTGTTCTCCGCCGACGTCACGCGAAGATCCGCGACCTCGCGCACCATGTCCAGAACGATTTTCGACTGCCCGTCCGAATCGTCGAAAGCCACTGAGTGCAACAGGCGATCGCGATGATCGACTCGCTCCCGCGTGGGATCCAGTGGCGTGTGATCGATAGTCAGGACTGCTTTGGTCGGATCTTCGCGCTTGACTTCGAGAGTGATCGGAACGGCGCAGCGCAGGGTAACGCGAGTGATCGGCCCCAGTGTCTGCGCATTCATTTCCAGCTCCGGGGCTTCGATGTTGCCGGCGAAAATCCTAGAAGTGCCCGGCCGGTAGCGGAATTCCGTTCCCGTCAGCCGGGTCAGGCCCATCGTCAGGAATTCCGCCGGCGCAAGCCACCGGTTGTCTTCCCGCAGGATAGGGTTCGGCAAAAGGATGATCTGATCGTTATATGAAATGAGGGCGCTGTTTTTCGTGACGACGAGGCGGTTACTTCCGGAGCGCATCGTCAAAGTTTCGAGCGCAATCGCATCCGTGTAAGGCACGCCCATCTGCTGGACGATCTCCTTTACCGGCAGGTAGACCGTGCGATTCATGACGTCGGCCTTCACCAGCAGCTTCGAATTCGGGAAATAGATCGGGAAACTCGTGTCTGCCGCTGAAAGGAAAAGGGCGGCTCCGAATGCCGCCAGCAGACCGGCGATGACAACCTTTTTCATATAAGCGCAGGAACGATTCTACCATCAGTCCCTGCTGCGCTTACTTCTTCGCGGCCTTTTCGATACTTTCGATATCCCCTGGTTTTCGCAGCATTTTGTCCACTTCGCCGATGTGCAGGCGTTCGAGGTAAATGTGCTCCCGCGCGAACTCCTCCAGCATGACGTCTTCTCCCTGCACCAGGGTCAGCAGTTTTTCGTACTCGACGAGGGTCTTTTGCTCATGCGCCAGAGACTCGCGAAGAATGTCGCCGATATCGTGCTTATGAGTCTCCAGCAATGGTCCGATTGCGAGTGAGGGATGGGCGCCCAGCTGCGTGACCAGTTCGCCGGCCGCGCGGGCGTGGGCCATGGATTCCGTCGCCTGTTGTTCCATCCAGCTGACGATCGGGATGCGGTTATAGCCAAACACCATGAACGAATAGTGCGTGTAATGAATGGTGCCGGCGAGTTCCATTTCGAGAATTTTATTGAGCGTTTCGACAGCTTTTGTTTTCGTCTCGTCCTTCATTTTCCTCTCCTCCGCCGCGGATCTCCTAAACGTCCTGCTCTCCCGTGCGCACGTTGTAACTGTGTTCAACGGGGTAGACAAACACGCGGCCGTCTCCGATTTCGCCGGTACGGCCGGTTTCGATGATCGTCGTGACGACCTGGTCGGCAAGCTCGTCCGGGACCACCGTTTCCAGCATCGCTTTGGGAAGCAGGGTGAGGCTGTATTCCGCGCCGTG
>DASXLG010000370.1 GCA_036496425.1 Terriglobia bacterium
GCCGTGTATTACACGGATTACCAATTGACCCCGGTCTTCACCAGCCAGGCGGTGACGAGCAATACGTTGACTGCATACGTGTCGAGCACATTCGCCAAAGCCAACCTGTCGATCGTGCAGTCGACCGCCGCTCCGGCAGCAATCGGCGATCTGTCCCCCATGTCGACAAGTTCCAGCACACCGACATCGCTATCGCCGTCGAGTCTAACGAGCGCTACGGCCGTGACGCGCTACGTCGGTGTGTCGGTTGCCCCGACTAACGGCGGCGGTTTGACTGGAGCCGATTCGGCAACGATCACTTACACACTTACCGTTCAATAGCGAAAGACCTGCGGGAATGGCCATGGTCTATGCGGGTTCGAAAATCCTCGATCTGCTGACGTCCATGGCCATTGTGTTCTTGGTGTTTTTGAACTTGTCAAAAAGCCGTCCATTCCGGACTGCCGATTTGACGCAGACGCGCCGTTATTCGTAGAAAACCCTTTAGAAAGAAGCCCTTCGGAAATGGAACACAACCTGCAATATAGCACCCGAGATTTATCGGGGACCATGATGATGACTTTCTCAACACGAGTACCTCTCATTCCCAAAAGGGTTTTGTCGGCCCTTTGCTATTTAGCTCCCGGTCTGTTCATTCTCTTAATCAACATCCCTGCCTTTTGCGCTCCGGGGCTGACGCTTTCGAGCGCCGGAGGGATTACGGTCGCTGGTAACGCCGGAACGCTCGGAAATATAGACGCCCTCGGCGCTGGAGCCCTGAGCGCCGGAGTCTCGATGATTGCACCCCCCGCGATTCCGCCGATCACGGGAACCCTCTATTACAGCCCCATCAATATCAAGGCCACGGGCCTGAACGGCGGGGCAACTGGACTGCTGACGGCATATGCCAGCACCAATTTTAGTCATTCTGTCGCGTTTGTGGGTTACACGTGCACCTCAGGCTGCACGTCGTCCGCCAGCTATACGCAGCTGCCTGCAAATTCCGCTTCTGCCACCACCCTTGCCGCTGCGGCAGCCAACAACAGCATAACGGAAGTCTGGCTGGGGGTATTCGTTACCACTACCAGTGGAGCCAGCGGTTTTTCGGGCGCGGATTCGGTTCACATCACTTTCTCCTCGACCAACAGCAAGAACGGAATGACCGGCACGCAGAACTTCACGTTGAATATCACGGCCCAGACTGCGGTGGGGTTGTGGCTCGGTACGGCTGCCGGTGGCCTGAACTTTACTTCCAACACGATGAATTTTGGAAACGTGAACGGCCTGGGCATCGCTCCAGCTGCAGGCCTGACGGCCACAAGCGTACCCGGCAGCGGGTATCTCTACTCCACACCATATACGATCACACCCATCTTTGCGGGTTTCACAACGACGACTCCGTGCACAGTCGTCGTGAACGGAAATTTTCTTCCAAGGACGACCTACCCGAACTTTTACCTGGAGGATTCCGCGGCTCCCGCCGGACCGTACTCGCAGATTACGAGTCCGGCAAATATCACGATCTCCAGCCCTGCGGCCAACAAAACGGGGATCACCCGCTACCTGGGCTTATTTGTTTCCAACGCAAACGGCAATTCGAGCGTCGTCTTTACGGGTACACCCACCAGCGCCATCCTGACGTACACGTTAACCGCACCTTGAGGGAACTATGAAAAAGCGCAATCTGATCTTGCTATGCATAACCTTTGTATTGGGCGCTGGCGTGCCGCCTGCCGGAGCTCAGTCGTTGGGTCTGACACCCGCCGAGTTCCAGTACCGGTTCAAGCCGGGACAGCCGTTTCAATTTGAAATCGCGATGTCGAACACCGGTTCGACGCCGGCAGCGATGCGGGCAAACATCACCGACCTCTGGTACAACGCGAAGAACGAGAAGCTGTTCAATCCGGCCGGCTCGTCGCCGCGGTCCGCTGCAAACTGGATAGAAGTCGTGCCGCCGCAGGTCATGGTTCCTGCCGGGGGAACCGGTAAAGTCAAAGTCGTCGTCACGCCGCCTGCCGATGCGTCGGGCGGATATTATGGCGTCGTATTTCTCGAATCACGGCCGGAGCTGACCCAGGCCGCGACTGCGGAGAGCAAGGCTGTATTCGCAAATATCCGGCTTGGCTCGCTCATTCTCCTGAGCGCGGAGAACACTGAGAAATATGGAATCGACATTTCGGATCCTCAGCTGACGCCTCCCGATGCGACCCACCCGCTGAAGCTCGATTTCGATCTGGCCAACAACAGCAACACGCACATCTTCCCGGAGACGAAGATCGCAATCCTGAATTCGGATCACCAGCTGGCCGCGAAATCAGACGGGGCGATACAGCGTTTTCTTCCGGAGCAGAAGGATCGTCTCTCGGTTTCGTGGGCGGGAGCTCTTCCGAAGGGAGATTACACCGCGATCCTGACCGTCGTTTACGGGCCCGATAAAGTCGACACGAAAGAGATCCCTTTTACCGTTACCGATTCCCCGAAACCGAAGCCGGCGCCTGCGGCCGTCGACCTGGTGCAAACCACAAACTGATCTATGAAAAAGTGCGCTCAGATCCTGCTCGCTCTCTGGCTATGCGCCACCGTCCATGAGACGCTGGCGTACGCACAGGAGACTGTCGCTCAGGCCATAACCATCGAGTGGAAGGAATCCGTCGCGGTCCAGGTCCCCGGAGTCACCAATGTCGTTGTTTTCGATGACTCCATCGTTCGCGCCGAATTCTCCAACGGCAAAGTCGAATTCTTCGGCCTGGTCCGCGGCGAGACCGTAGCCTTTATCTGGGCGGGCGCCGACCGCATCACGGTTCGCCTCAAAGTGGAAGCCGCGCCGGCCAAGGCCTCTCCGCGCGCGTCTCCATCGAGCGCTGCCCTCGATTCCTTAGGCAACGGGACTTTCGGTTCCGCCGTTCAAGTCGCCGCAAGCCCGACTGGAGGCGTCAACACGTTCTTTACACACAAGTTTGACTGGCATCAGCTGAGCGACGGGCAGCAGTTTACCATCCGCGGCCAAATTCAGGACGGCACAGCCTCGGGCATCCCGAGGTTCAACATGAATACGCTCATGGCGGGCTACGATTCGCCAAGAATGAAACTTTCGCTGCTGGATTTCCCTCTCGACGTGAACGGAGGGCTGGAGGCGAAGGTGTCGATGTATAGCGCGTATAACGCCTACCCGATTCGCGGCGCGAGCGTTACGCTTCGGCGCGGCACGGATCAATTCGAAACATTTGCAGGCACGACCATTCCTTCGTATTTCGCGAGCCTTACCGGTACCAGGGATATCGCGGGAATGAATTTCACGCGAAAACGGAGCAGCTCGCTTTCGCTTTATTCGACAGTTGCATGGGTAAACTCACCGGTGTCGGGACTGTTGACTTCGAGTAAACGCGAGAACAGCGCTTTTGAGACCCTGGGCTTTTCTTACCGGCCGAACACCCGATGGGCAGTGCAGGGAAGCTCCGGCGCCAGCACGCGCGGACTGCTTGCCCAGGGAACGGTCGCGTACACGAGCCCGCGCGTCAACGCGTTTCTGTCCGGGACCCGCTCATCGGCGGCTTTTCCGCTGAACCAGCTTCAGCTTCTTTTCGCCGGCGGATCGTCCATCAGCGCCAACACCACGGTGCGTGTCACGCAGCGCCTCGCGGCTTCTGTTTTCTTCCAGTACAGCGCGAACGGTTCGTCCGTTTTTTCTCCGGTTTCCGCGGCGACCATGTACTACAGCTCGAACCTCAACCTGGGCATTTCGGCCAGACAATCGATCACCCTCAACCACACGTACAGTCATAATGCGCAGGGAGCGCTACCCGCCGGTACGGCGCTGCCACCGTCGGATACTCAGAGACTCGATCTTTCATACCATTCGATGTTCGGGCCGCGGGTTTCGAATACCGCTCAGTTCACGCTCAACTATCTGACCGATCCGGGACGTCTGAACAGCCATTCGGATTACACTTTTCGCGAAGGTCTGACCTTTCCCATAGGAGAGAGCGGATCGCTCACTCTCAGCGCCGAACACGTGAAGACCGATTCGTCGCTGGTGACGCTACTGAATCAGGACATCAGCGCCTTGCCTCCGGAGCTTCAGCAGGCCTTCCTGCTGAATCCCGCGGGTTTCGTACAGTCGGCTCAGTTCCCCGCGAATGTCCGGGCATTGCTCGACAACCTGACGCCCTCCAGCACGCAGATCACTGTAACCGGACAGTTCCGTATCGGGCAGCTCAGTATCAGCCCGACCGGCGGTTATTCCAGGGATTCGACAAGCGTCGTAGGAAGTTCGAGCTCGCAACTCTTTGGTTACGCGCTTTCGTATCAGCTTGGCCACGGCCTCCAATTGACATCGTCGCTTTCCAATTCTTTCTTTTACGATCCGACGAAGCAGAGTTTCAATCGCGCAACCGTCATCGCCGGCGGTTTTCAGAAAACTTTTTCGGGCGGCCCATCATGGCTTATCGGTGCTCAGAAAAGTACGATCCGGGGGCGCGTGTTCCGCGATGTGAATCTGGACGGCGTCTACAATCCGGGCGAGCCCGGCCTCTCCGGTATCCGCGTCGAGATCGACAAGGGTAAGAGCGTCGTCACCGATGCCGAAGGACGCTTTGAATTTCCCGGACTCGCACCGGACTTCTATCAGGTCCACATCTCGACCGGGCAATTCGAACATGCCGTGCGTCTGACGGGTCCCTCGGACTTGAAGCTGGACCTGTTCGAGGACCGCCTGGCGCAGGCCGATTTCGGTGTGGTGAATTTCGCCCGCCTCACGGGCAACGTCTATAATGACTACCTTATCGACGGGCAGCGGCAGCCGGATGCGAATGGAATGCATAGCGTCCGTTTGACCCTGACCGGAAACGGTCTTACCCGCGAGCTGATGACGGATGGATCCGGCGACTACGGCCTGTATGACATCGTTCCTGGCGATTACGAATTGACGCTCGATCGCAGCACGCTGCCGGCGAATTTTCTGGCTTCCGACGAACCAATACACATACACGTGGATCCTGTGACATCTGTCGTCCAGGACATACCGGTGCGGGCCCTGCGGTCCATAGCAGGACATATCTATCTAAAAACGACGTCCGGCGAAATCGCCAACGGCAGTAATGGCAACAGCGCTCCGGAAAACCCGCCCGCCCCGCGGCCTTTGGCCGGCGTGCAACTCCAGATCGGCGACAGCATCGCGACAACGGGTCCGGATGGCAGTTTCGTGTTGCGCAACCTCCCCGCCGGAGAATTGCTGTTCAACATCATTCCATCGCGCAGCCTTCCGGAAGGCCTCAGCGCCCCTACCGGACGGGTGAAGATGCCGCGAGAGCCCATCCAGGTGGAAGACGCCACAATCGTCATCTCCAATCCCGAACTGCCTCAGTATCTCGCCCGGCAGGACAATTAGTTCGACTGAAAAAATCGGTTATCACGAATGCTCCTCGAAAGTCTTCCAGTCTTCGATCAACGCCTTGCTCATTCTCTTGGCGGCGTCATGCAGCCAGGATGCGGGCCGGCGATCGAGATCACGGCGGATGGCCTTGACCGCTTCATGAGTGCCGAGGTGGATATTCGCTGTTTCGGATCCCATCGCGTGGAGCAGATGCGCCTCGTCCCGTTTTTTGGGAAGCGAGGTCAGTTCAATCCGTGAGCAATCGGGGGCAAGCCGGCGAACCACCCATTTCCCGGCGATGCGGACAAAAGGATCCGGCATGCGGACTGCTTTGGCGAGGATCTCGGGATAAAGACTCCTCTGGAGGTTCCACGCGGAGGGCAGAAAAGCCTTTATCTCTCTTGCGACAAGGCCGCCACGCCAGCTTGTGATCGCGACCAGCCGGACGCGTCCGAGACTGCCCAGGCCGGCGCGCCGGGCGACAACATAGAAGGGCGTGGCCGGTTGCGGTAAGAGCAACTCCAAGGCGGCGAGCTGATCTTTTGAGAGGCTGCCTTTGAATTTCGGAAGCTTCCTCATTGATCCCCAAAAATGCACCGGATCGCGCAATTCCGCGTGCGCGATATTGCGGAGAAACTGGTGTTCTTCATCAAGCACAAAGGGCCGGCCGCCATGGCTCAGCGTCTGGGCATAGCCCTCGAGAATCAGCGCGGCGGCCTCCCGCCGCCGGACCTTCAAGTGCTGGTCGCGTATGGCCAGGTGAACGCTTGTCGTGAGACGGACGAGATCGTTCGTGTAGGGAAGTTCGCACGCTTCGTCGAAATCGTTGACTCCCCAGATCAGGCGTCCTTCGGCGTCTCTCCATGTCCCGAAGTTTTCGACATGGAGATCGCCTACGCCGAGAACCCCGGGTGCAACGGCGATTTCGTTACAATGATCATTCCAGAGTTGGACCCAGCGGTAGAATGTCGCGCGCATGAAGGGGAAAATCGCGCGCTTCATCTGCGCATGTTTATAAGCAAGGTCGGCCTTGACGACGGATGTATGCGACGCCAGCCACCCCTCGTACTGCCGTGTGCTTTGCAGAATGTTCATACGCGGCTATTGTGCCGCGTATTCATCAGCCGCGGCTAACGTGAATTTGCCGGCGGAGAATAAAACGGGAAATGATGTTGATGGCCAGAACGAGCATGAGGAGGACTAATCCCGCGGCCCATGCCTGCTCGTGATATTCCTCGTAGGCGGATGTGGCGTACTTGTAGATCGTATCGGGCAAGGAAGCCGTCGGCTGATTCCAGCCCGGACTCCAGAACTGATTGCCAAAGGCCGTGAACAAAAGAGGCGCTGCTTCGCCCGCGACGCGCGCCAGCGCAAGCATGATGCCTGTCGTGATACCCGGCAGCGCGGCAGGGATAACCACCGTTGCCACCGCCCTCCATTTCGTCGCACCCAGCGCGAGGGCGCCTTCCCGCAACGTGTTCGGAACCGCACGGAGGAATTGTTCGGTGCTGCGAACGGTGATGGGAATCATCATGACGCCCAGCGCGACTCCGCCCGCAAAAGTCGAGAAATGCCCCATCGGCACCACGACAATCGCATAGGCAAAAATGCCCATGACGATCGACGGCACGCCATTCAGAAGGTCGGTTGTGTATCGCACTACGAAGGCGGTTGTCGATCCTGCGAATTCTGCAATGTAGACGCCGGCGAGAAAACCGATCGGGATGCCGATCAGGCCTGCAAGCAGCAGCAGCTTCGCGCTCCCCAGGATCGCGTTTGCGAACCCGCCTCCGGTTTCGCCGATCGGCGCAGGCAGTTTCGTGAAGAAGTTGTAACTCAAGGCGTGTCCGCCGCGCCAGAGCAGGTAACCCAGAATGAAAAACAGCACCGCTACCGCGATCAGCGTGCACACTCCGGTCAGTGTGAACATCAGGATGTTGACCGCTTTTCTGCGGGTTCTGAGCGGGATCATGCGGCGGAACTCTTTCTGCCCATCGCCAGGATCAGCATGCGGGCGACCGCATTGACGATAATCGTTATGACGAAGAGAACGAATCCCAGCTCAATCAACGCCGCCACATGCATGTTACTCGTTGCCTCGCTGAATTCATTGGCCACCGCGGCGGCAATCGAATACCCGGGCGCAAACAGCGAGAAGTTTATTTTGGGGTCATTGCCGATGACCATGGTGACGGCCATCGTTTCTCCGAGCGCGCGCGCCAGAGCGAGAAAGACCGAGCCGATGACTCCGGTCTTTGCGTAGGGCATGACGACATGCCAGGCGGTTTCCCAACGCGTCGCTCCCAGCGCCAGCGACGCTTCCCGCTGTTCCCGCGGAACGGCCAGAAGCACTTCCCGCGAGATCGAGATGATGAACGGCAAAATCATGATCGCAAGAATGCAGCCCGCGGCAAGAAGGCTTACGCCGTAGGCCGGTCCTTGAAAAATCGGAAGAAAGCCGAGAGTTCCCTTTAAAACCGGAGACACATCGTCGCGCACAAACGGCACGAGAGTGAAAATCGCGAGCAGGCCATAAATCACGCTGGGCACGGCCGCCAGTAACTCAATGATGAATGCGAGGGCGTCCGACAGCCCCAGAGGCGCCAGCTCCGCCAGGAAGATCGCAGCGCCGATGCCCAGCGGAACTCCGATGATCAGCGACAGTGCCGACGTGACCAGGGTTCCGTATATAAACGGCAGTGCGCCGAAGTCCAGCGCGACAGGATCCCAGGTGGTGCCTGTCAGAAAATGCCATCCGAACTTCTGGCGCGTGGCTGCCGCGTCGCTGTACAGCTTGAAAAACAGCAGTGCCGTTATGAGGATGATGATGGCCGCGAAGAGCAGTGTCACCAGATACGCGACCTGGTCGCCGCGGTGAAGCAGCGGTCTGGAGACGTGAGCGCGAGACGACGCGCCCTGTGCAACTGGTGCCGGAGTGTCCATTCTCTGTCTATCGGGTGCCTGCAAACGTGCCAACCTTCAATAAAGGTTTTCCTGCCTTACTGTTCTTCGCCTCTCGTGGCGAAGCGGTAACCCACACCATGAACGGTCTGGACGTATGACGGCTGCTGCGGCCGCATTTCAATCTTTTCGCGAATGCGGCGAACATAAACATCGACGCTTCGAGGCGTGACGGACCGGTCGTTTCCCCAGACACCGTCGAGCAGTTGGTCCCGGGAGAACACCATTCCAGGGTGTAGCGCCATATAGTGCAGGAGCTTGAACTCGAGGGCGCTCAACTCTACGGCTTTTCCGCCGACCACGACGCTATGCGCGGTCGGATCGATAACGATGTCGCCGCGGTTGACTTTCGAGCGCGGCGGCCCGGCGGGTTCGTTGCGGCGGAGAAGCGCGCGCACGCGTGCAATGACTTCCCGCGTGCTGAACGGCTTGGTGACGTAATCGTCCGCGCCGAGCTCGAGGCCGACGATGCGATCCGCTTCTTCGCTTCGGGCCGATAAAATGAGAATCGGAGTGCGGGTGAATTGATCGTTGCGCCGCAATTGGCGGCAGACTTCGAGCCCGTCCAGTCCCGGCAGCATCAGGTCCAGAATAACGACGTCCGGCGGATCACGGCGTGCCTCGGCCAGTGCAATAGCGCCGTCGGTTGCATAACCGACTTTATATCCTTCCTTTTCCAGATTGTATTTGAGGAGTTTGACAAGATCGGTTTCATCTTCGACGATCAGTACTTTCTTCACATCTAATCCAATGCCACAAAAGCGATCCAGGGTTCGTAACAACTGCGTGAACTTTCCGTTCTTTTCGTCTTGCTGTATTTCCAAGATGTTCACAGCGCTGTAACATTCTCGGGTATCATATCGACGTTATGTTCGTTCCTCCGAGCGCCACCCCAGTCCACCGTAAGCAATGGCCGACTCCATAAAGATCAAAGTCCAGCACGCGAATTTTTACTACGGAAGCAACCAGGCGCTATATGACGTCTCGATGCAGGTTCGGCCCCAGTTTGTGACCGCGCTGATCGGGCCTTCGGGCTGTGGAAAATCGACTTTTCTGAGGTCGTTGAACCGGATGAACGATCTTGTTCCAGGTGCGCGCCTCGACGGCAAGGTCGAACTGGACGGCGAAAACGTCTATAGCGACCAGATGGATGTTATTAATCTGCGGCGCCGGGTCGGGATGATTTTTCAACGTTCCAATCCTTTTCCCATGTCCATATACGACAATGTTGCTTATGGCGTTCGCGTCAACGGACTCGCGAAGAGGCGCTCGCAGCTCGACGAGATCGTCGAGAAAAGCTTGACGTCGGCGGCGTTGTGGGACGAGGTCAAGGACCGGCTGCAGCGTTCGGCAATGTCGCTGTCGGGCGGCCAGCAACAGCGCCTATGTATCGCGCGGGCGTTGGCGGTCGAGCCCGAAGTGTTGCTGATGGATGAGCCCGCGTCGGCGCTCGATCCGATCTCGACGGCGAAGATCGAGGAACTGATTTACAGCCTGAAGCGTGACTACACGATCATCGTGGTGACGCATAACATGCAGCAGGCCGCGCGCATCTCGGACGAAACCGGATTTTTCCTGACCGGAAGGCTGGTGGAATTCAACGAAACCAAGCGAATTTTTACGGCGCCGGCGAATCGGGAAACCGAAGACTACATAACGGGACGATTTGGATGAAACGGGAGTTGTGAAGAGAGGTCGCGTTTATGCCGGATCGTGAACATACCAGTAAGCACTACGAGCAGCAGCTTCGTATTCTGAAAGACAAGCTGCTGATGATGAGCCATAAGGCCGAGCAGATGATTTCGGACTCGATCCGTTCCCTCGTGGACCGGCGTCCCAGCCTGGCCGAGGAAGTCATCGCCCGCGATGACGAAATCGACAAGCTGGAAATCGAAATCGACAATCTCTGTTACGAGGTCCTCGCGCTCGAACAGCCCGTGGCACGGGATCTGCGCTTTATCGCCACCGCTTTGAAGATCGTTAAAGACATCGAGCGGATCGGCGATATCGCGGTCAACATTGGCGAACGCGCGATGGAACTCATACAGGAGCCTGAACTCAAGCGGCTGGTGGACCTTCCGATCATGGCGGAGGCGGCCCAGAGGATTTTGAAAGAGAGCCTCGATGCGTTCGTGAATTCGGATGCCGAACTGGCTGAGAAAGTCATCATCAACGACAACGTAGTGGACGATCTTTACGAGCAGATTTTTCGAGAGCTCCTGACTTACATGCTTGAGGATCCACGGTCCATTTCACGCGCCATAAAACTGATTTTCATTGCAAAACATCTTGAGCGGGTCGGTGACCATTCGGCAAATATCGCGGAAATGGTCATTTTCCTTGTGAGAGGCCAGGATATCCGGCATGGAACGCGTCTTGATCGTGGACGATGACCCCGACATCCAACGTCTTGTCAGCTATAACCTCAGCCAGGCCGGCTTTCAGGTAACGGCTGCGTCGAGCGGGCGAACCGCGCTGGAAGCCGTCCAGCAGAATCCTCCGGATCTGATCATTCTCGACGTCATGATGCCCGACATCGACGGCATGGAGGTTTGCCGCACTCTCCGGCAGCGGGAAAATTCCCGCCGCATTCCCATCATCATGCTGACCGCCCGCGGCGACGAGATCGACCGCGTCGTCGGATTCGAACTTGGGGCCGACGATTACGTCATGAAACCGTTCAGCCCGCGCGAACTGGTGTTGCGCGTGAAGTCTATTTTCCGGCGCGTGGGAGATGGCCGGACGGAGACCTTGCGGGCCGGGACCATTCAGCTGCTTCCCCAACGCCGCCAGGTGCTCGTCGGCGATACGCCGGTCGTGCTCACCGCCAAGGAATTCGACCTTCTGTATGAATTGATGCGCGCCGGGGGCAATGTGCTGACGCGCGAATTCCTGATGGATAAGGTATGGGGGTATCACGGCGATGCGACTTCCCGAACGCTGGACACCCACGTCCGCCGGCTGCGCGAAAAACTCGGCGCTGAGGGTGATCTGGTCGAAACCGTGCGCAGCGTCGGTTACCGTCTGGCACAAGGGGCCGACGGCTAGCCTATGGCGTTCCGGCTTCATTCGCGTCTGGTAGCCTGGAACCTGCTCCTGGTACTTGTTCTTTCCTTTTTTCTCGCGTTCTTCCTGAGTTCCGCGCAGCTCGCGCTGGTCATCATCGTGGCCGTCAGCCTCACTTTCACGTTCGGTTACGGCGTGCGCATCATCGTCGCCCGGCCGTTGCGCAGGATTTCAGTCGTTTCCCGAAAACTGGCTGCAGGCCATCTGGATCAGCGGCTGCCTATAACCGGAGACGAGGAAATTGCGGCGCTCGGAACATCGCTCAATACGATGGCGCAGACGCTGAGCGGGAAAATTCAGGCGCTGTCGGACGGGAAACAACAGCTCGAGCTGATTCTGGAGGCGATGGAGCAGGGCGTGATGGTGCTCGATCGGGAGGCCAGGATCACCCTGACCAACAGCTCGCTGCGCCGCGTCCTCGGAACGGATCGCGACCTTTCCAGGAGAACAACGCTCGAAGTGGTGAGAAGGCCGGAGCTGGATGCCGCCGTGCATGCCGTGCTGGGCACGGGCGCCCGGCGGGTCCTGGAAATCGATGCAGGCAATAACAGGATCCTGCAGGCGAACGTCGCGCCCGTCACCAACGCCGGCGGACAGGTCGATTCCGTCGTGGTGGTGTTCAATGATCTTACGGATATCCGCCGCACCGAACGGATGCGCCGCGACTTCGTCGCCAACGTTTCCCATGAATTCAAGACGCCGCTCACGTCGATTCGTGGTTATACGGAAACGCTCCTCTCGGGCGCCAAGGATCATCCGAAGATCGCCGTGGACTTCCTGTCAACGATTGAACGGAATGCGCGGCACCTTGAAACCCTCGTCAGCGACCTGTTGACACTTGCCCGGCTTGAGGCCGAAATGCCGGCAAAAAGAGAACAATTCGAGCTGAAGATGTTGATTGATGAACAACTCGCGACGCGCACCAAGACCCTTCAGGAAAGCAAGATTCACCCTTCCGTCGAGTGTGAACATGTCCAGGTTCTTGCCGATCGCTCGCGGCTCGCAACGGCTCTCACGAACCTGATCGATAATGCGATTCACTACAACAAACCCGGCGGAGAAATTCGCATCTCGGCCGAGGTGCAGGCGGAAATCCTCCGCCTTGCGGTCTCCGACACCGGAAACGGCATTCCTTCGGAAGAGCTGCCGCGCATCTTCGAACGCTTTTATCGCGTCGATAAAGCGCGATCGCGGGAATCCGGCGGCACCGGTCTCGGACTCTCCATCGTGAAGCACGCCATCGAAAGCCAGGGTGGTTCGATCACGGTCACCAGCCGGCTGGGGGCGGGCTCGACGTTTACGATTCATCTGCCGGTGTAGGCGTGGGGGGGGAATCTATTGGAAGTTGCATCATTAGAGGTTGTTTCATTTCTAGATTTGAGGAGCAGGTTTCCCGCATTTCAAATTCAGCAATGAAAAAATCTCGAATGATGCAATTTCCAATAAAGGTTTTTCCCCTTACCGAAGCTCTCGCAACTGTTTCGGGGTAAGCAGCCAGTGCAGCGTGGCGCACTGGCGGAACACCAGTTTGTTCGTGGTGAGCTTGCACAGGCCGCCCTTTTTCAACTCGATCCGGGCATCGCTGCCGCCGGTAACGAGAACGGAAATCAGGCCGCTCAAATCGGGCTCATGACCGACGAGTAGAACCGTTTGCGGCTTGTCGTCGTTGATTTCGCCGATGAGTTCGAGCGCGTTCCCTGCCGGTTTCAGAAACTCGGTAAAAGTCACTTTTTCGTCGAGCTCGCCGGCCACGATCTTGGCGGTCTGCTCGGTTCTCACATAGGGACTTGAGAGGATCAGATCGAACTTCAAGTCCATACCGCGCATCGCGTCCGCGATCTGGCGCATCTTGTCTTCGCCCTCCGGCGTCAGCGGACGGTCGCTGTCTTTTTTGTAGCCGGGGGTTCCTCTCTCGACAGCAATGCCGTGCCGAAGAATGTATAGCTCCATCAGTCGCCCCCCTTATTGGACAGTACGGTCTTCCTCATCACCCGCACAGCCTGTTCAATGCGCCGGAGATCCTTTCGCCGTCCTTTCTCCGGTTTCAAATTGAGGGCATCGAGCGTATTTTTCATCTCCGCCAAAATAGGATTTATCGTGCGCGGCCGGGTTCCGGTTTCCTGGTTCTCGTTCAGGAACTCAATGAGCTGGACGATGTCGCGCTGCAGGTTGGCGACGTACAGCCGGCCGATCTCCTTCGTCTCCGTCCGTAAGTGTTGTAACTGAGCGAGTAATTCTTTCCGAATAGTCTGGTTCATCGCGTTCCTCTTCGCGGTGATTGGCCTTGCCGTTGAGAATGACTTCGACCTTTGCGCGCAGCTCGTGCTGAATGGCGCGTGGGGATCGGTTTCCGTTGATGGCTTCGAATCCGTAGTGCTCCTGCATCGTTTTGAATTCTTTCTGGATCAGCCGCTGATACTCGATAAAACTGGCATACATGTTCGAGGACCGGTGCATGTCCATCCCGGACTCCCAGTAATCGAGGGCGGCATGCTTCCTGAGATTTCTTTCGACCAGTATTCTGGGACTGACAGTCAGGTGAAAGACGGCGTTCGGAATCAACGCGATGCTGTACACGTCCCGTATCCAGGAGGGTTCGACGCCGCGCACGATGGCGCGGGCCATCAGCGTATAGATATACCGGTCGGCCAGCACGATGAAGCCTGAGCGAAGGGCCGGAATGATCCGGTTTTCGAGCTGGTCCGCAAAGTCGGTCGCATAAAACAGGCTGAGCGTGCGGGTGCCGAGAATATTGCCCTGCATGGCCTTTTCCAGCTCTCCGCTGACGAGCATCGACCGTTTCAACCCGACATTGGCAGTGGGATAGCCTCGCCGCTCCAGCCAGTTCTTGAGTAGATCGATTTGTGTCGAGCGGCCGGATCCGTCGGCGCCCTCGACCACGATCAGCTGCCCTTTGAGTTCGTCCAGAACGACGCCAGGTATGCCTTTTCCGTAAAATCGTTTGGGCTTCAGCATCGCTAATCAATGTGCCGCGGGTACATGGGGCCGTGCCAGCGGTATCGCGGAAGATCGACCCTGCTTTCGACGATGTCCCGTACTTTCGTTTGTTGAACGTCGGGCGGGTCCTCGGCGTCGATACGGATAAAGTCGTATTCGCGGATCATCCGCCGGTATTCGCGGTGAATCCGTCCCTGGAAGATACGAAAGCTCTCATTGGGATCCGTGGAAAAACCCATGTCCATGCCGGCCTCGTGGTACTTGATGCGGGTGCGTCCGTCCAGAATCCGGCCCAGAGCGGTTTTGAGTGGAACATCGAAATAGAATGTCAGGTCGGGTTTCAGCGCGTAGCTGTAAAGTTTGCGGATCCAGGCGCGGTCGACGCCTCGCACCGCATCGCGCGCAAATGCCGTGAAGATGTAACGATCGGCGAGCACCAGATAGCCGGCCTTCAGCAACGGCAGGATCTGCCGCTCATAGCGGTCCGCGAAGTCCGTGCTATGGATCAACGAGAAAGTCGTTGAGGTCAGCAGCTGCCGTTTCTTTCCCTTTCTGGTCGCTTTTTTGACGATCGCCGACGAATTCCATTCGGTGAAGAAAACTTTATAGCCGTCGAGCTCGAGCCATCGTTTGAGCAGATATACCTGCGTGGATTTACCGGAGCCGTCCAGCCCCTCGACGGCAATGAGCTTTCCCGGAATTTCCTGTTTTTGCGCTTCAGTCATCAGCTTGCAACATCCTCCACAACGACGGTCGCATCAAAAACACTTTCGAAAAGGTCGCGCTTGGCCGCCAGCGCCCACTTTTCCAGCAGCATGTCGCCTTTGCCTTTCAGGCGGAATATAAAGCGCGGCCGTTTGTATTCGACTTCCACGCTTTCGACCGTCGAGGCGTGATCGTGGTCGAGCGCGTCCGCAAGACGCAGAATCGCCGCCAGCTGCGAAATGATGATCCGCTGTTTGGGCGCCAGATCCTCATACGGTTTGTGCTGCGTTTTAGGCGGCGACTTCCGGTGATACCGCGCGACATTGGCGACCATATCCATCTGCAGCGCTGTCAATCCGATCAACGGGCTGGACTGGATCAGATAAAAGGTATGTTTGTGATGGTTCGCGACGTTCACATAGTGGCCGATATCATGAAGAAGCGCCGCAACCTCCAGGATCAATCGCGCTTCGTCGTCCAGTCCATGGATCGGCTTCATCTGGTCGAAAATCTGCACAGCCAGTTTGCCGACAATGGCGCCGTGCTTCTCGTCGAAATAGTATTTGCGCCCCAGCCGCCGCGCCGACTCGATCACCTGGCCGCGGTACGACCGCTTTTCGCGGTCGCGAAGCTCGGAAATGCTTTCCAGCAGGACGCCGTCTTTCAGGCCGATTCCGGGAATTATCACTTCCGCGACGCCGGCTTCCTGGACGATTTTCTGCAGAACGATCGCCGCCGGTACGATGACATCCGCGCGGTCCGGTCTGAGCCGCAGTTGTTGTATCCGTTCATCGACCGTCATCCCGCGCAACTTCTTGACGAGGGATTTCAATTCGTCGACAGTGATCTTCTGGTTGTTATTTTTATCGAATAACTCTCTTCGAAGATCTCCCAGCGATTCGATGCTTCCGCCGGTGCCGATGCAGATATCGATCTTCTGGTTTCCGATCTCCTGCTTCAGACGCCGTTGTGTCGCATCGACATATTCGGTGACGAGCTGGTGGAATCGTTCCTCGCCGGCTTTTTCGTCAAGAATCTTGAGCAGACGGACGCTGCCCATCGAATAGCTTTCCGTACAGAGAACCGTCGTGTCGTCGGCGAGGACTACCTCAACGCTGCCTCCTCCGATGTCCACAAGCAGCGCCACTTTATTTTTCAGATTGATCGTCTGCTTGACCGCCTGGTGAATCAGCCTGGCTTCTTCCTCGCCGCCGATAATCGAGATCTCGATGCCGGTGGCTTTGGCTACGCTTTTCAGAAGGGAGTCCCGGTTTGTCGCCTCGCGCAAGGCGCTGGTGCCGATCGCTTTGACGTGCGTCACCGCCTGCTCGTCCAGTTTCTGCTTGAAATCGATGAAGGCCTGCAAAGCGCGGTCGATGGTTTGGGTCGAAATGGTGCCCTTGGTGAAGACGTCCTGCCCAAGCCGCACCGGTTCGCGGAGGTTGAATAGTGTCTGATATTCGCCGTTCGCTGTTACATTTGCGATCGCGAGGCGAATTGCATTGCTCCCGACATCGATCGCCGCAATGGTCGGCATGAACTTAACGGATCTCCTTCACGAAACCATCATTGTAGTACCTGATTGTTAAACTGTCGTTACGGATCTGGTCTGACGGCCGATGAAAAGGCCCGCAGTGAGCAGGGTTGCCGCACCGAAATCCAGACCGAGCACCTGCAGCAGCCGTTGCGTTGCCGCGCCTGGCGCCAACGGCTGGATGAGCGCGAGGACCGCCGCACAATAAATAAGGATGCGAATCCGCCGGTCTTTCATAAAGGCCGCCGCTGCCAGCGCAGGCCACAAAAGCACTGCGAGGGCATACTTCTGCGTGAATGGCTCGAGCAAGGCCAGGAGGCAGAACGCCAGGGCATGATCGACGGGGGCGGGACCGTTTTTTCGACTGAAGACGAGGAGGAGAAAGCCGCCATATAGCGTCCCCGCGATGATCATCCAAAGCAGCCGGATCGATGCCGGGTTCACCGTCGTGATGTTCACCTGGGGATAGTTCCCGTCCGGCACCTGCGAATAGTCGACAACCGTCAGGTACCGCATCAAAAATCCGCGCAGCGACTGATTGGGGAACCAGATTTCGTTTTCGTTCAGCTGGGTGTGGAATTCCTGTGTGAACCATTGGTGGAGGAGGCCCACATTGCCCGCCACACCGAAATAAAAGGAAGGCAGGAAGGTGAGCGCCAGGACAATGATCATGGTGTACGAAACAACCCTCCAATGCCGTCCTGCCGCCAGATAGGGAATAAAGAACAACGGCCAGACCTTAATACTTATCGCTAACGCAAGAGAACCCGCCGCCGGAAGGGGCGCCGCGCCGGCCAGCAGGAGTCCGGCAGCCGTCAAAGCAAAGACGAAGAATTGGGCATTGCCGTATCTGAATTCCTCAACAATATACGGAGCAATGAAAAGAAGGCATGGCAAGACATGAATAAATGAAGAGTTGTGGGGCCAGACTCCAGCTTTTTGCAGCGCTCGAACCAGCCACACGAGAACGGCTACCTTTAACAGAACCCAAACGGCGGCTCCCCAACCCAGCGGCAACATCGCGAACGGAGCGAACAGGAGAAGGAATAATGGCGGATACCGATAGTGCATCGGCCAACCGAGTCCGCTGGCCGGTCCGTACACCGGTCTTGTTCCGTCGAAGACTCCCCGT
>DASXLG010000371.1 GCA_036496425.1 Terriglobia bacterium
ATAATCTTGACGCCGTTGCGAACGATAGTAACAGTGCGCCCGACCAGCGTGATGTCGAACGACTCCCATTTACCCGGCGTGCGCGGCAACTGCGAACTAGGCCCAATGCGCCCGTAGATGGCCCCCATCGAGCGCTCGGCCGGCTCGCTGCCGGCTGGCACATATTCCAGTTGCGTCTCATATCGCCCGCGGAGATAGAAACCACTGTTGGCATCGTCGGGACAGTTTACTTCGAAGTGCACCTTGAAATCGTCAAATTTCCGGACAGATTCGAGATTCGCGCCGTGCGCCTCGTTCACGAGCAGCCCGTCCTTCACCACCCAATGACTCTTCGCCGGATCGCCGATCGGCTTCCAGCCGTCGAGGTTCTTCCCATTAAAGAGCGGCTCCGGTTTCGACCATGCTTTTGGGGCGCTGCGTTTCAACTCGGGCGCCCGCACGCCTGTCAACTGCATCGTTTGGCTTCCGCGTTTCTGAACGCCGGTCAACTTTTCGCCCGATGCCTTCAATTCCCAGGTAGTGGCGGGGTGGTTCGCAGAGGCCGGGGCGGCCGTGAAAGTCAGAGCCGAGCCGTCCACATGAGCGTCTTTCACTTGAATAACATGGCCTCCGGTGGGCTGGAACCAGACTTCCAGCTTTCCGCCGTTTTCTGTTACTCCGAGCCAATTCGCGCCGACCCCCGCCGCCGGATGAACGTCAAAGTCCCAGCGTCCAACGAAGGCACTGCCTCCCTTTTGGGAAAAGGCCGGGGTCAGGAGCGCGCATGCAAGAATCAAACTTGCCGAGAGATGTCGCATGCTGGCAGTTTAGTATGAAGCATCCGAAAAAGCTTGGGGAAATGACATGATCAAGGCAATTCTTTGTGTGGCCGGCGGCCTGACCTTAACCGCCGCCCTGACCGCACGGGGCGCTGCTGAACAAGCGCCCGGCGACGGACCGCAATTCACTGCCGATGGGCAGATGCGGTTTCCAAAGGAGTATCGGGAATGGATATTCTTGAGTTCGGGACTGGGGATGACCTATGGGCCGGCTGCGGCTGAAACACGCGATGAGCCCCGATTCGACAACGTCTTCGTGAACCGGTCGGCATATAAATCGTTTCTCGCATCAGGTCGCTGGCCGGACAAAACTGTCTTCATCCTGGAAATCCGGAAGTCACAATCCGAGGGATCGATCAATAAAGGAGGCCATTTCCAGACGAGCGCCGCCGCGATCGAAGTGCACGTAAAAGACCAAAAGCGTTTCAAAGGTGACTGGGCCTTTTTTGGATTCGGCGAAGGCAAGGAAACCGCGAAGCAGATTCCCGCGTCCGCCTCGTGCTATTCGTGCCACCGCGATCACGGCGCGGTCGATACCACGTTTGTCCAGTTCTACCCGACGCTGCTGGATGCCGCGAAAGCGAACCACACACTGCGGTGAGCGAACGATCCGCAGGCTTTCCCCGGCTTGTTGCTCTGGACGCGTTTCGCGGCGCGACGATGGCGCTCATGGTTCTCGTCAACAATGCGGGTGACGGACACAACGTCTACGGCCCTCTGCGCCACTCCGAGTGGAACGGCTGGACGATCACGGATGTCGTTTTTCCGGCGTTTCTCTGGAT
>DASXLG010000372.1 GCA_036496425.1 Terriglobia bacterium
ACGATGGCTCCCGTCTCCATGTCCGCCGCCTGTTCCACCTTATACGCCAGTGCCGTGCGGCCGTCCTTGAGCTTGGTGATCTCGGCTTCCGGATCGGCGGGGCTCTTCCAATCTTCGTTACTGGTCTTCTTCTTGCGCTTCCGGTCCAAGCGCAACGACACCGCCGCATCCGGAGCCTCCATGCCCTCGGCTTCCGCCACCTTCTTCAAAATCCCAGGTAGTTGTCGCCGCTGTCGCGCCGCACGATCGACTTCATGGCCGCGTTGGCTTCCAGCGTCGTCGAATCCACGCCCATCGTCTTGCCCTTGACCAGCCCCGCTTGCGCTAGCTGCTCCAGGACCCAGTCGAGGATCCGCTTGTGAGCGCTCGCTTCCAGTAATCGCCGCGTACGCGAAATGGGTCACGTGATCCGGCGTGTTCTCGTCGATTCCGTAGCCCAGAAACTGCCGCAAGCTGAGCGAATCCGCTACCCGCCAGGCAATGCCTCGTTCACTATCGATGCCTTCGAAGAATCCGATCAGCATCAGCCGGAAGTACACGCCGGGAACTAACGATCGCCTGCCCACGCCGTCGGCGTAATACTGCTTGCACTCCCCTTCGCAGAACCTGTCGAAGTCGACCGCTTTCAGCTTCGTCTCCAGCTTGCGGTAGAACCGGTGTCCCGGCGCCTCGGCCACCTCGGAGCAATACCAGATCTCTTCTTGCCGCTCCCGGCCTTTCCTCGTCCCCATCGCCATGACTGAGTTTATGCTGAAACATTCCTGGGAGGAAGTGATTTTAGACTCATGCAAGCTACGGGCGAGGCCATTATTGCGATGGCTTCCGACCTCCAGGACCCTCCTGAAATGATCCCCGAATTTGTCGCCAAATGGGAAGAAGGCTATAAGATTGTACTGGCGCAGAAGACCAACAGTAAAGAGTCGAGGCTTTTCTTTCTTATTCGGAAACTTTATTACGACCTGATCCAACGGCTATCAGAAATCGATCTGGTGAAGAATGCCACTGGATTCGGTCTGTATGACCGCCGAGTCATCGACGACGTCAGGCAAATCGCCGATCCCTATCCTTACTTTCGGGGGCTTATTTGCGACCTGGGCTACGAGCGGGCTTTGATTCCGTTTACCCAACCGGCCCGGACGAGAGGTTTCACGAAGAACAACATTTACACGCTTTATGACATGGCCATGCTTGGCATCACGAACCACTCCAAGGTTCCGTTGCGGATCGCAACTTTCGCCGGCTTTTGTATCGGATCCCTGAGCTTCGTTGTGGCGATGTTCTATTTGATTTATAGGCTATTATTTTGGAACAGTTTCCAACTCGGAACAGCTCCTCTGGTCATAGGATTGTTTTTCTTTGGTGCTCTGCAATTGTTGTTTGTCGGTATCCTCGGCGAGTACGTAGGATCGATTCATACGCAGGTATTAAAGCGTCCCGTGGTCATAGAAAGAGAACGGGTCAATTTTGCGGAGGGGCCGGAACGGATAGTTCAGCAGCGCAAGGGG
>DASXLG010000373.1 GCA_036496425.1 Terriglobia bacterium
CACCGGTAGCGCCAGCCGGGCCTTGCGGGCCCGCAGCACCAGTCGCACCTGTGGCGCCGGTAGCACCAGCGGCGCCGGTCGCGCCTTGTTGTGCCAACGGCGTCCAGAATGCGGCGCTGGTATCGGGCTGATGTCCTGTTCCGGCTTGGATGCTGATGTAACTGGTCCCATTGAACGCGACGGCGTCATTCACCGCATACGCTGTCGCGTTGCTCCATATTCCCTGCCAAGTCAAACCTGCGGGACCGGTAGCTCCGGTGGCGCCGGTTGCGCCTGCGGAACCAGTTGCTCCGATCGCACCGGTAGCGCCAGCCGGTCCTTGCGGGCCCGCAGCACCAGTCGCCCCAGTGGCGCCGGTAGCACCAGCGGCACCGGTCGTGCCTTGTTGTGCCAACGGCGTCCAGAATGCGGCGCTGGTATCGGGCTGATGTCCGGTTCCGGCTTGGATGCTGATGTAGCTGGTCCCGTTGAATGCGACCGCGTCATTCACCGCATACGCCGTCGCGTTGCTCCATATCCCTTGCCAGGTCAACCCCGCGGGACCGGCTGCTCCTGTGGCGCCGGTTGCACCGATCGCGCCCGCCGGTCCTTGCGGTCCTTGCGGGCCCGCAGCACCAGTCGCACCAGTGGCGCCGGTAGCACCAGCGGCACCGGTCGCGCCTTGTTGTGCTAAAACCGTCCAGAAAGCCGCGTTCGTATTGGGCTGATGTCCTGCTCCGGCTTGGATGCTGATATAGCTCGTTCCATTGAACGCGACCGCGTCATTCACCGCGTAAGTCGTCGCGTTGTTCCACGTCCCTTGCCAGACTAAACCGGCTGGACCAGCGGGACCGGCCGGTCCGGCGTCTCCTGTTCCAGCGGCGTCGATAATCAGCGAATTTCCGGACATCCGGATGTTGACGTTTGCGCCGCCTTGCAAAAGAACGGTGTCCGTCAGCGAATTGATGCTTTTCACCACCGAGCCGGGGGCGATTTTGTCCGCTGTCACCGCGGCATTGGCCAATTTTTGCGTGGTGACCGATCCATCAGCGATCGTCGTATTACTGGTACCGGAAGCCGTCCCCGAATTTGTGCTGGGTGTGAGCGGAGGAATCGGCGCCAACTGTGGACCATCGACCCGGATTGCCAATCCGATGAGGGGCTGATTGGCAGTCACTTCGACGACTCCGTTATAGTTATCGATGCCCTGAAAGAAGGGGTCTTGATTCAGAAATCTTGTCAGCTGTTGCAGCGGAGGGAGGGTGGTCACCTTTGTATTTATGACTGTCCCTGAGGCGTCGGACAGCTGCAACTGAATCGTGGCTGTGTTTGTGGCACTGGGATTTGCGATGGCGAGGCCGGTATCGACATTCTGCTGAGAGCTGACCGTTGCAACGAATTTGAGGTCCTGGACCGGATCGCTCGGCAACACTCCAGCCTCGGAAATCACGTGACCATCGGGATCCAGCAACTGGTAGAGCAAAGACGCGCTGAATAGGCCGCTCGAAGAGAGTCTCACCCAGCCGACCATCAATTCAGGCGATTGATTCACTAAAATGTTTTGACTGCCGGAAGGGCCCAAGGCCAAATCGCGATGGAAGAATGTCGTGCCATCCGGCTGGAACAGGTCGACCGCGACAAGCTCCGCTTGTGTGGTTGAGTTCACCACCGTGATCGAAGTACCCCATCCTGCTCCGACGGCGAACTGAGGAAAATACTGCGTTGTTCCGCCCGCCTGGAACGCCTGGGCAGTCGCGGCTGAACTCAATAAAAGGATGACAGTGCAAAGAACCACCAGCGGTTTCATAAACTTTTCCCAAAACAGCACAAACGGCGAAAATAGGTCGTAAACCGAGTTGCTGCTATGGCTTCTGCTCCTGATACCCAGGTGGTCCAAACAAATGAGTATTCGGCTCATCCAAGCAGGTATCGGCTGAAATTCGCGATTTCATGAATAGAGATTTGTGGCGGGGACCGCCGCCTCACCATTCGGCCTTTGGCAACGCGGCTTCGAACAGACGGAATAGCAGTGCTTGACGCGTCGTATCTCAGTCATTGCCGATCCTCGGCAACCCGTTTCCGATGCGTTATGATCAAGCCAGGCCCGTGGGATCGCAAGCCCAAATGTGCGCGACTCGAAAGAAAAATGTGATGGACTGCGCCAGCGCTACCGTTAATGGATGAAATACAGGAAACCAGACGCCAGAATCTGCGCTAAGAATCAAGGGATTCAGGCGGTCATTGAGCGCCGCTACATTCAGGTTTTTCTGTATGGATTTGTCATCGCGAGCGACTGGTCCCGGCGATCGATTTTCAGCGAGGCCGCGGCGTTCTCTGTGATACGTTTGCCTTGTAAGACATTATGTCAAAAGCGGGCACTGTGAGAACCATGGAACAGGCACCGACGAAACCCGGCAAGCTCCGAACAGGGTTTGCGTATTCCTATCTTCACCAGCTGCTGGAAGCGGAAAAAATTCAACTGGCGCGGGATCTGCACGATGGGTTGGGTCAGGAATTAACCATCCTCAAGATGGGTTTAGCCGAGATTTCCCGCGAGTCGGGCCGCGCCAACGCCGTCAAAGGCAAATGCAGAGAGCTGTCCCGCCTGGTCGACCTCCTGATCGAAAACATTCGCAGCATGTGTGTGGATTTGTATCCTTCTCTTCTGGAAGAGGCTGGGTTGTTCCCCACATTGGAATGGTACTTTACGAGGTTTGAGACACAAACCGGCCTCACATGCCGCTGGCGAACCGTACAGAAAACAGTAATTGACAGTGAAAAGGCGACACAGGTATTCCGGATTATCCAGGAGGCACTCACAAACATCGCCCGCCATGCGAAGGCGAAAAGCGTTACCGTCGATACGATTTGCGGCAGCACTCAATTCACGGTCGAAGTTCGTGACGACGGTAAAGGGATCCGGAAGGAAGCGATTTCCGGATATTCCTCGATGGGAATCATGAATATGAAAGAGAGAGCGCGATTGATCGGCGGCTCGCTGAATATCTTGAGCAGTGCGGGCGGCGGCACCCTGGTACGCTTTGAAATTCCACTCTCACATTGCTCTGCAACCTTCGGCACTGCCCAGCACGACGAGATCGTCCAAAGACTGAATAATGGACTCGCCGAGCAGCTACGACTGCTCGCCCGGCAGAAAGCCATTCACCAGGAAATCCGGTCTTTGCGCGGAAAGCAGTCGAAGCGGAGAACCGGCTGATGAGGCTTGTTTGTGCCAAAACGATCCCAAAGATCGAATGACAAGCTGAAATCCGATCAAATCCCTGGCCGCCGAGAGAGACCAACGGCATTTCCCATTGCCGGCATCGGGGCCTCTGCCGGAGGGCTCGAGGCATTCACGGAATTGATCGGGGCGTTGCCGGCAAACACCGGTATCGCATATGTTCTGGTTCAGCATCTTGATCCCAGGCATGAAAGCGCCCTGCCGAATCTGCTTGCCCGAGCCACGAAAATGCCGGTGCTCGAGGCCAGACAAAACGCCCGCGTTTTACCCGATCACATTTATGTCATCCGGCCCAATACCAGTTTGACAATTTCGGACGGCGTTTTGCGCGTCGCGACAAGGAAACTGAATGGCCGCCAGCATATGCCGATCGATATTTTCTTGCGGTCGCTGGCGGAGGACAAGAAAACGGCCTCGATCGGCATCATTCTTTCCGGCACGGCTTCGGACGGTGTCCTGGGACTCCGGTCGATCAAGGCAGAAGGCGGACTTGCCTTCGCTCAGAGCCCGGCGTCGGCAAAGTTCGACGGAATGCCGCAGAGCGCTATTGCCGCCGGATGCGTGGATTTCGTGCTGCCGCCCAAAGGCATCGCACAAGAACTCACCCGGATCATGCGGCATCCTTATGTAAACGGAAGGCCGTCCGAGGAAATCGAGAACCCATCCGACGGCGACGCGCGGGCGCTTAATGAAATCCTGGCCATCCTGCAGCGAAGCAAACGCACAGACTTTTCGCATTACCGGATATCCACGGTGCAACGCCGGATCGCAAGACGCATGGCCGTGCACGATATTCAAACCCGGCAGGAGTTTGCAAACCACCTGAGGCGCCATCCCGAGGCCGTCGAGGCTTTATTTCAGGATCTGCTGATTTGCGTGACCAGTTTTTTCCGCGAACCCGATAAATACAAAGTGCTGGTGCGGCGAATCCTGCCGAAGATCCTGAAAGACGCGGGGGCAGTGAACTCCATACGAGTCTGGGTACCGGGCTGTTCGACGGGCGAGGAAGCCTATTCGATCGCGATTGCGATAACCGAGTTCCTCGCAACCAAAGGCGCAACATCATTACTGCAGATTTTCGCGACGGATCTCAGTGATCAAGCGGTTCAGAAAGCGCGCGAAGGCAAATACCCCTTGAGCATCGAAGCCGACGTCGGCCCGGAGCGGCTCAAACGCTTCTTTTCCAAACGTGGAAGCACGTACCAGATCAGCAAGCGGATCCGCGACGTGTGCATGTTTGCAGAACATGACCTGACTGTCGATCCGCCGTTCTCAAATATGGATTTGATCAGCTGCTGCAATGTTCTGATCTACATGTCGCCGATCATTCAGCGCAAAATACTCGGGCTGTTCCACTACGCTTTGAAACCGTCGGGCTTTCTGATCCTGGGAAAGGCGGAGAGTACCACGGCATTTCCCAACGCATTTGAACGAGCAGATCGAAAGCAGCCGCTCTATTCGAAAAAGCCTCTCGGAGACCGTGCGGACTTTCCGGCTGTTGCACAACGGGGAATCCCCGAGAAGATGCCGCAGAAGATGCTTCCGGAGTTTGCGCCGGCGGCCGATCCGGATAAAGAGATGGACCGGATGATCCTGGAGCGCTACAGCCCGCCGGGTTTTATGGTCAACGAACACCTGCAAATCCTCAGGTTTCGGGGAAACGTAGGTCCGTATCTGGATCCGAAGCGCGAAGAAGAGGCCAGTCTCAACCTCATGAAAATGGTCCGGCCCGGTTTCGCTTTCGAACTCCGCGCCGCCGTCCACCATGCGAAGGCCAAGAATACGGTTGTCCGTCGTGAAGGCGTACGCATAGCAGACAGGTCGTCGGCGCGGTTAGTTGCCATCGAAGTCATTCCATTTGGCCCGCATCAGGCTCGAGAGCCGCTGTTTCTGATACTGATCGAAGAACTTGCTCCGGTTTCCGGAGCCCATGCCGGCGACAGGAAACACCTTCAAAAGGGGAACAACAATTTAGCCACTTTGAAGCGCGAACTGGTGGCAACAAAAGCTTATCTGCATTCCGTCATCGAAGAACAGGAAGCGTCCAATGAAGAGCTGAAATCGGTGTCCGAAGAAATCCAGGCCCGCAATGAAGAGCTGCAAAGCAGCAATGAAGAGCTGGAAACGACCAAGGAGGAATTGCAGTCCGCCAACGAAGAGCTCAGCACCCTGAACGATACGCTTGGCGCTCGAAATGCCGATCTCGACAAGCTGAACCTCGAACTGGATCGCAGCCTGCACAGTGCCCGGGATGCCAGACATTTTTCTGATGCAATCATTGAAACCGTCAGCCAGCCGCTGGTCGTTCTGGACTCGGATCTCCGCCTGATCAAGGCGAATCGCGCCTTCTATCGTCTGTTCAGTATCCGGCCGGCGGAAGCGGAAAATCACCTCTTTTACGAGATCGGAAACCGCCAGTGGGATATTCCGGAATTGCGTCACGCGCTCGAAGACATTCTTCCGCTCCAGCAGGTGCTGGCCGATTTTTCGCTTGAAAAAACCTTTGATCCGATCGGGCTCCGTTCTTTGGTCCTTAACGCCCGGAGGTTGCAGGGGACTGAAATCGGAAACGCCATTTTCATATCCATCGAGGACGTTACGGAGCGGAAGAACTTCGAGCGGGAACGCGCAAAACTGGAGAGCCTTCACCTCGAGCGAGCCGAAG
>DASXLG010000374.1 GCA_036496425.1 Terriglobia bacterium
AAGCAGTCGGATGAAGATGTCGGCCGGATCTACGACATGATGGCGAGAGGCAACCAGCTGGAACGGGTGCCTTACGTCCTCGCAGCCGCCATCAAATCGATTACGGACCAGGCCAATTCGGAGGCCGCGACGCAGTTGAAGTCGTTCGATCCGCATAAGGTCGTGGACAACAGCGTCGTCGACAAGCTGGTAAAAGAAGGGTTCTTCGAGAAGACCTTTGGGCCGGGTATCAAAAGCGAGGAAGACCGGAAGAGCAAGGCGGCATACAGATAGAGAAGAAGAAACCGCAAAAAGCGCAAGAAGCGCATGTGCCTTTTGCACCTCTTGTGGTTTCTCCCTGATTTCGAATGGTTAAGCTACAGATCGATCACCTCACGAAACACTACTGGCTGGAGCGCGAAGATCGCGAGGTCCTTGCGCTATCCGATGTGTCTTTCTCGGTGGAAGACGGCGAGTTCATGGCGATTGTCGGGCCGAGCGGCTGCGGCAAGACGTCGATGATGAACATCGTTGCCGGGTTGCTTCCTTATGAAGAAGGCAATGTCGCCATCGACGGGAAACGCGTGGATGGTCCGGGGATTGACCGGGCGGTGGTTTTTCAGCACGCCAGCCTGCTGCCGTGGCGCACGATCGCCGGCAATGTGCGATACGGCATGGAGCTTCAGCGGCGTTTCGACGAAAACGCCATGCAGGAGCGCACCGAATACTTCATCAAGCTGGTCGGACTTTCAGGATTCGAACGGCACTATCCTTCGGAACTCTCCGGCGGAATGCAGCAGCGCGTGAATCTGGCGAGAGCTCTTGCGGCCGATCCTGTGGTTCTGCTGATGGACGAGCCGTTCGCCGCGCTCGATGCGCAGACCCGCGAGTTCATGCAGTCCGAACTCTTGAAGATCTGGTCGAAAGCCAGGAAAACGGTTCTCTTCATTACGCATCAGATCAACGAGGCCATCTACCTCGCCGACCGCGTCGTGGTCATGAGCGCGCGCCCCGGCCGGGTTAAAGATGTTTTCGACGTGCCGTTTGCGCGCCCGCGAAATCTGAGCCTGAAGCGCGACCCGAGATTCCTGGAGCTGGAGGATTCCGTCTGGAAACTGATTGAGGAAGAATCGGATCGTCTCGGAATGGCGGCCGCGATATGAAAACCGAGACGACGCTCGCCCGGCCGCATGTCGAAAAATCCGAACCGTCGGGGCGCCCGCGCCAGACATTTTACCAGCAGCATGAAGGCGCGATTCTGGGCGGCACTGCGGTTCTGCTTGCGATCGGCATCTGGCAGGCGATCTGGTCGTACACCACCTGGATTTCACCGCTGTTCTTCAGCGGCCCGTCCGCGATCGCGAAGGCATTCTGGATCGCGCTGACCAAGGGAACTCTACTCGCGGATCTCGCGTTCAGCGGCAAGAATTTTGCGATCGGCTTCAGCTGCGCGCTGGTGAGCGGTGTCGTTCTGGGCGTGATGATCGGCTGGTACCGGCGTTTCCGGCTGATCGCGGATCCTTTCGTCAACGCGCTGTACGCGGCGCCGCGCATCGCGCTGATGCCTCTGATCATCATCTGGTTCGGCATCGGCATGTGGTCGAAGGTCTTCATCGTTTTTCTTTCCGCCTTCTTTCCGATCCTGATCAACACCGTGGCGGGCATCCGCAACATGGATCGCGATCTGCTCCGGGCGGCTCGCGCGTTCTGTGCATCGGATTGGCAGATTTTCAAGACCCTTGCGATCCCGGGGGCGGTGCCCTTCATTCTGACGGGCGTCCGCCAGGGTGTCGCGGTCGGCTTGATCGGTGTCGTCGTGGGCGAAATGCTCGGTTCGAGCGAAGGTATCGGCTTCATGGTCGCGTACGGCGGTCAGACGTTCCAGACCGACACATTGTTCGTCGGATTCATCATCATTGCGTTTGCCGGTGTCATTCTCACTTCTCTCGCGGAGCGGCTCGAGCGGCGGTTTTCGCGCTGGCGCCCGGAACGGTAGCGGAGGATATTTCCAATGGCTGAAATCGTACTTGGCATCGGGACGTCGCACGGGCCGCTGCTGTCGACACCTCCCGACCAGTGGGATCTGCGCGCGAAAGCGGACCGCGCCAACAAGCAGCATTTCTATCGAGGAAAGGCGTACGACTTCGAGTCGCTTTTGAACGAACGGGCCCCGGGCTTCGGTAAAGAGATCGGACTGGAGACGCGCCGCGAACGCTTCGAACGCTGCCAGCGCGCGTTGGACGCCGTTGGAAGGAAGTTCAGAGAGGCCGCGCCCGAAGCCTTCGTCATTGTGGGCAATGACCAGCGCGAGATTTTCACTCAGGATCTCACGCCCGCCATTACGGTGTTTCGCGGAGCCACGATCGAGAACATTCCGGATCACAAACCCGAGGTCAGTCCCGGCCTGAAAATCGCTGAAGCGGGGAACTGCCCGCCGCAGGGGGCGTCGTATCCGGGAGCGCAGGGCCTCGCGGACCACATCATCAATACGCTGGTCGCGGATGATTTCGACCCTGCGCAGGCCACGGCACTGCCAAAGGAGAGCGCTCGTCTCGGGATTCCGCATGCCTACGGCTTCGTTTATCACCGCGTGCTTGGCGATGCTCCGCCGCCCAGCGTGCCGGTCATCTTCAATGTTCATTACGAACCGAACCGGCCGTCGATCCGCCGCTGTCTGGCGTTGGGTCATGCCTTGCGCCGGGCTATCCAAAGCTGGACCGGACACAAGCGCGTGGCGCTCGTGGCTTCCGGCGGGCTGACGCATTTTGTCATCGATGAGGAGTTCGATCAGAGCGTGCTGAGCGCGATGGAACGGGGAGACGAAGATGCGCTGTCGCGTTTGCCCGAAAGCTATTTCCGTGTCGGCACCGCGGAAATCAAAAACTGGCTGCCTGTGATTGCCGCGATGACCGCGGAAGGGAAGCGCTTCCACAAAATTGACTACGTGCCTTGCTACCGGTCCGAGGCCGGTACCGGAAACGCGATGGCATTTGTGTACTGGGAATAAGAATGGACACCGTTGCTCGTTTGACTCGTCTCGATACCTGCGCCGTTTCCGACGCGATGGACAAACTCGGTTTGCGCGGCGCCGTCATTGGAATTCACCAGTATTCGACTCAGCGGAAGATCGCGGGCCGCGTCCTCACGGTCAAGCTCGGCATCGATGACGGCAGGCCCATAGCGCACAAACACCTCAGCACGACGGCCATTGAGATGGCGAATCCCGGCGACGTCATTGTCGTGGAACAGCGGAGCGGAATGGATGCTGCGGCCTGGGGCGGAAATCTGTCGCTCGGCGCCAAAGTGCGGGGCGTCGCGGGAGTGATCTGCGAAGGGCCCGCGCGGGACATCGACGAGAGCCGCCAGCACGATTTTCCCGTCTATGCCCGCGATCATACGTGCACCACGGCGCGCGGCCGCCTGGTGGAGACTGCGACGAATGAGAACATCACAGTCGGAACCGTTCTCGTCAGCGCAGGTGATTATGTGATCGCCGATGCCAGCGCCGTCGTCTTCATTCGAGCGGAGGACATCGGCCGCGTTCTCGATGCCGCTGAAAAGATCGTCGAAAAGGAAAAGCTCATTGCGGAAGCGATCCGGTCCGGCACACCGATCGGGCAGGTCATGGGCGCCGATTACGAAAGCATGTTGAAGAGGTAATTCGTGGATCCAAATGTAGAACGCGCAGCGAAACTCGATACGACTGCATTAAGTGACGCGCTGGACCGTCTGGGGATTCCCGGACAATGCCTGAACATCAAGCCGCTCGATCCTCGATTCCGCCTGGCGGGCCGCGCCTACACTTTGCTGTATGGTCCTGCCGGTATACCTCCGGGTACGGTTGGCGATTTCATTGATGAGGTTCCCGAAGGCAGCGTGATTGTTATCGATAACGGCGGCCGGGAGAACGCGACCGTCTGGGGAGACATTCTGACGATGGTCGCGCATCGCAGAAAGATTGCCGGGACCGTGATCGATGGCGCCTGCCGCGACACTCATCTGGCCCGCGAAATCGGGTATTCCATGTTCAGCCGGAGCTATTCGATGCGAACCGGCAAAGACCGCGTTCAGCTCGAAACCGTCAACGGCCCTGTGAATATCGGCGACGCCCGGGTGGACGCGGGCGACATCCTTCGCGGCGACGCGGACGGAGTGATCGCCATTCCGAAAGCGCACGAAAACCAAGTCCTGACTGTTGCTGAGGAAATCGACGCGACGGAGGAAAAGATTCGTCGTGCCGTTCTCAGCGGCATGACGCTCTCGGAAGCGCGCCGGCAGCATAAATACCACCAGCTTCAAAGCAAAACATAGTAAGCCGCGGATGACGCGCCCATCTGCGTCATCCGCGGTATTTGCGGCCTATTTCTTCTTTTTCTTGTACTTGTCGAAGAAATCGAACGTTTCTGGCAGCACCTTCGTCCATGCTTCTATGTGCGTTCCGCCCGGAACGCCGAGGAACGTCGCATTGACACCGGCTTTCTTCGCCAGCTCGACCATTTCCTCCGATGTTTTGTAGTCCATCGTCGTGTCCGCGTCACCGTGAATCGCCAGAACCGGAATGTTCTTCAGCCGCTCATACGGAAACTCGGTCGGCGTCAGAGGACCGGCGCTGGGTGAAATCGCTGTCCAGCGCTCGGGATATTTCTCGGCGATATACCAGACCGCGCCGCCGCCCGAGGAGTTGCCCATCAGGTAAGTGCGGTTGGGATCGGAGTTGTATTCCTTTGCGACGAGGTCAGTGACATAAAGAATGTCCTGCTCGGCTCTCAGCTTGTCCTCGGCCGTCGCCGGAGCCTGTGGAGCGCGCGGCCCGCCGCCTGCTCTTCCGCTGCCACCACCGGCACGAGCGCCGCTGCCGCTTCCTCTGCCGCTTCCTCTGCCGCCGCCACCACCAGCACCACCGCCGGCGCGCGGCTGACGGGGAGCCGGGACCATTTTGAAGGGGTTGTTGTAACCGCCGTCCACTGCGGTCGCGCTGGCTTTGTAACCGGTGATCGCGGCGACGATATACCCGCGTTCTTCAGCAAGTTTGCCGAGTGCGCCGTCGCCGCGCACGAACGGAGCGTCCGAGGGCTGGCCGGCTCCGTGCGTCACGATGACCAGCGGTAACTTCGTGTTCTTGTTCCACTTCATCGGAACATAGAGATGGTAGGGAATTTTCTCATCGGTACCGGGGAATACATAGGTTCGCTTCTGGTCACCCTTCGCCTGGTACTGGGGATCCTTCTTATCCGGCTGGGGCGCTTGCGCGCTCAACAGTCCGGCAGGCAGCACGAGCGCTGCAATCAACATCAAAAAAAATCTCTTTGGCATTCTCATCACCCTTGATTCGGACAATTTATAAGTAAAGTTCCGACTGATATTTATATGATTCTGCGGCATTTGTCCAGAGGGGCAGAATATACCCCAAAAGTGATCTGTCCCCTTTTTTCCTTTTCGTGACGTTTTTTGACACGCACTACTTGCCGAGCAAATCGTGGAGGCGTTTGGCGAAGCCGTCGACGTTGCTTCTGGTGATGACCATCGTCGGGATGATGATCTGCTTATTGTCGGGAATGAACGACTTGTCACCCTTGAGCGCCCGGGTCATCAGCGTGATGGCTTGATAGCCGAACTCGAACGGCTGCTGCACGATGGTTCCGTATATGGAGCCATCCTGAATTCCCGCGATCGTTTCATCCGCTTCGTCGAACGCAACGATTTTGACCTGGCCGGTCTTTCTGGCGTCTTTGACCGCGTTCAGGATGGCGGGACCGTTGTAACTCCAGAGCCCGACGAGGGCTTTGATATCGGGATATTTCACCAGGGTATCGGCCGCGTTGGATTTTGCGCGCACGCTGTCGACGTCGTCGGTCCGCGTATCGATGATTTTAATTCTGGAATCCTGCAACACGTCTTTGATGCCCTGAATGCGATCTTGCGCGTTTCGCGCGTCGAGCTTTCCGACAAAGAGCATGATCTTTCCGCCGTCCGGCAGCGCTTCTTTGATGAGTTGTCCGGCCTGGCGGCCGGCAGCTATGTTGTCGGTGCCGACGTAGCAGGTACGTTCGCTGTTGGGGGCGTCGCTGTCCTGTGTAAAGACGAGGGCGTGCTTGGCAACATCGTTCAAAAGGGCGGTCTGGTTTTGTGGATCGACAAGGGAGATGGCGATGCCGTCGACGCCTTTCGTCATGAGATCGTCGATGATGCGCTTCTGGTCGGCGGCTGTTCCGTCGGACGTGATTCGGAATTCGGCCGAGACGTCGCTCAATTCCGCATCGGCCTTTTCCACTCCGCGCCTCGCCATCGTCCAGAAGTCGGCGGAGTTATTCGTTACAAATGCGAGTTTCAGTTGCTTTCCGGCCTTGCCATCGCCGCCCGCCTGCGATTTCGAACCGCAGCCCGCTGCCAGCAGAATTGCGGGAATCAGAATAATGAGTGCCTTCTTCATTGGCGGCATTCTCCTCGTTATAGCTGCAGGCGGGCAACGCCAAACCGCGATGCACCGGGCGAAGATCCCGAAAAAACGTAGGGCCGGTAGCCCGTCGCCGACCTGTATTGTTCCACGATCTCTTGAATCGCCTGTTCCGAATCTTTCTCTCCGATCACCGCCACCGTTCCTCCGCAACCGCCGCCGGTAATTCGGGCTCCATAGAGTCCGGCCGCCGGGCCAGCCGCGCGGACGAGGTCGACAAGCAAGTCCGTGCCTTTTGAACCGAGTCCGCACGCGCGATAGCTGTTGTGCGATTGGAACATCAATGCACCCAGCCGGCCGAATATTGCGTGATCCGGCGGGGCAAGCAGCAGTTCGCGGAATTCTCGAACGCGGGCATGCTCATATACAGGGTGTGCTGCCGGATGCCGGACCTTATAAACTCTCGAAGGCTCCACTGTCGTAATGCGGTCCGCCGTGCCGCCATATCGCCTCAGAAACTCTTCGCCGGAAATCTCTTCGGGCAGACGTTGACGGTGTCCACGTTCGAATTCCTCGACGGAGATATTGGCTAGATATCCATTTGCAGCGTCATCACACGCGATGATGCGAAAACCCATAAAAGCACCGCAACGCACGGAGCCATAGTCGGAACCGCTGACGGCGTGACGCTCGCCGGAGTCCAGGCCCCAGAATCGAATCCCACTCGAAACTTTCACCGGCGGCTGAAGGTCTGCGGGCTGGCAGAGGAGCGCCAGCAGCGAGTCTTCTTCGCCGCAGGCCGACGTCATCTGATCCATCACGCCGCATGGCGCACCGGCAACCAGATTCTCCGCCATCTGACAAAGCAACGCCATTCGGTGTGGCGGCAGGTCGATGCCGAATGCGCCGCGAACGGCTTGCATCACGGCAACTTCGAGCGCGGCCGAGGACGCGACGCCTTTCGCTTCCGGTACGTTCGAGGAGATCAGAACTTTTGCGCCGCCATTGAGTGAGACGCCGCACTCCCGCATGAGGACCAGGAAAATGCCGGCGACGTATGCCTTCCATCCATCGTTGGGAGAGCCGGCAAATCGCTCTCGCGCCTCCGCATATTCGATCGGCTCCAGTTTTATGACGCATCTGCGGACCGGATCACCCAGACTGACGACTTCCAGTTGCTTCCCGCCCATTGGTTGCGCCGCCGCAAACGTCGCCTCCGCGATAGGCTGCTGCAGCACGAGAGACCCGGAATAGTCCGCGATGCCCCCCATGACATCGAGACGTCCGGGCGCCCGCGCAACAAAGACGTCCCGGCCTCGCTCGAAGAAACCGGCGGATTTCGCGATGTCTATAAATTGCTCGAGATTCACGGTTCGGTTGTCTCCCGGTTCATTCACACATTAGATAGCCCGCGCCTACAGGCCTCGTTTCCTCAGCGCAGCCTCCAGCAGGGGCTGGATTTGATCGTGGATCGAGGCGTTCGCATATCCGGCCCAGGCCACATCCGTCATGACATCGAGCGGTGCTCGAAGCGCTGCGCCCTTCGGATCGGTGACGATCACGCCCGCTTCGCGCGCAATCAGCGCGGAGCAAAGATCGTAGGGATGGCAACAGATGCCGAGCCGCCGCCCACGCCGGGCAGCGATCTGCTCCATCAAAGGACGCAGATCGGCGACGAAGCGGTCATGGCCCATGATCAATTCATAAAGCTGTCCACCAGTCGAAATGTACTGATCCTCGAAGCAGTGCGCCTTACCGGGCTGTAACGGGCCGAGGGCGCCGGTTACGATTTCTTCATCGATCGCGGCAAGTTCATCGCGTACGCCTGGAAAGAACCGGGAAATCATCGCGAAACCGTGAGCGATGGTCTTCGCTTCCGACGGACGCGGCCGAAACGGGAGGCGTTCCCGCGTCAGCCTGTTCAATCGTTCGGCCTGGACGCCGGAGCCTTTAATTGCCCAGAGCTGATCGGAAAGATGCTGTTTCACCAACGGAATCTCGGTCTGCACGGCAAGCACGATGTCCTCCAGCGACGTCCTGTCCCCGCGGTTCGGTGCGACGCCGGTCAAAATCCATGCGCTCCGCTTCTGATACATGAGGCCGCGCGTTCCATCGATCGGATCGACGATGATCCGCCATTCCGCGGAAGCCTCGCCCCTGGAATCACGCTCCAGGCCCTCCGCGATCAGCACGAAGGCGTGTTGCCGCCGCAGTTCGCTGAAGAACTCCAGCAATGGCCCTTCACTGATGGCGTCGATGGAATAAATCGTGTCGCCCGCAGTCTCACGCTCGACGCCGGCGAGTTCTTCCATCTGCTGTCTCTCGCACGCCGCAAGGACTGTGTCGCGAATACGGTCGTGGAGGTCGCGCAACGGTTCCAGGAGTTCGCGGATGTCAGACAACATTTTCTCCTGGCGAGGCCTTGTAATGGATGTCCGGCAGGCTTCTCAACTCTTCCGCCTTTTCTTCAGGCAGCGTATCGCTCAGGAAATTGCCGCCGCCGATTTCGGGACCGGCAAGATACTTCACAAGGTTCGGCTTTCGCAGTGGAGGATGGAACTGGACGTGAAAATGAAATCCGGTATAGTCGCCGCCGTCCGTCGGTGCATGATGCAGCGTCATGACATAGGGGAAGGGCATTTGCCAAAGGTTGTCATAGCGGACCAGCAAGGCTTTCAAGGCCGCCGCGAAGTCTCTCAGTTCCGCCTTGTTCAAATCCTCCAGCCGGGCATGCGTTTCCAGCGGGGCGACGTAGCATTCGTAAGCGTAACGCGCGAAGTAAGGAATGAACGCGATGGCCGATGAATTCTCATGGATTATTCGGCGCCCATCTGCACGTTCCGCCTGAAGAATATCCTGGAACAGTATCCGGCCCGTCCGTTCGTAGTGTTCGTGGCCGGCGGTATGTTCGGTCTGAGTGGTTTTGAAGATGAAGTTCGTGGCGTAGATCTGGCAGTGCGGATGCGTATTGGAGACGCCCACGACCTCGCCTTTATTTTCGAAAATCAGGACGTGTTTGACTTCGAGACGCGAACCCAGCTCGGCATATTGCCCGCGCCATGTTTCCAGGAGCTTTTCGATTTCAGGGAGAGATAATTCCGCCAGGCTCGAATTATGTTTCGGACTGTAACAGACAACGCGAGCAAGACCATCCGCCGGGCGGTTGCGATAAATGCCGGGCGGCGTCTCCAGATCCTGCGGAGCGTCCGGACCGACACAGGGATGATCGTTATCGAAAACGAAGATATCGCGATACTGCGGGTTCTGCGCGCCCCGCACGCGCGGGTTTCCCGGGCAGAGATAGCAGTCTTTGAGATATTCGGATGCGCTTTGCGCAGATTGCGCTCGGACAGCGCCATGCCACGGCCGGTCCTGGCGATGCGCCGCGACGATGACCCATTCCTGCCGCAGCGGGTGCCAGCGCTCTTCCCATTTCGCCATGTGTTTTATCGTGTCTTCAGGCGGATGACGCTAACGGAATGCGCCGGAAGCTCATGCGCGAAACTCGTCCCGGCATTCTTTATCGTGATCGGTTTCGGCACCACTTTCATCGGCTCGGCAACCGTATTGACGTCCGCCAGCGTTCCGGTGATCATCTCGCCCGCCGCATCCTTCTTGATGGTGGAGACTCCCTGAAGATCGATCTGCAGAGGTTGCGGCGTTTCCTGAATGTTGACGAGTTTTAAGATGACGTCCCCGCTCGGAGTGTCGCGGGTTGCGCTGACATATAGGCCATCGAAAGGCCCCGCAGGGCCGCGTGCGCCGCTTCCGCCGCCATTTCCGCCACCGTTGCCGCCTGGTGGCGCACCCGGCGGAGGCGGAGGAACGGGCGCGATCGGGATCTGCTGCGCTGTGAGCATCGGCAGGTTGTCGATTTTCGCGGGCAATACGACGTCCCCGCGATTGTTCGAGAACATCTTTTGCACGTAATACGACGGCGAGCCGAAACTGTTCAGCGCATCATATCCGATCAGATTGACCGCCCATTGGCGGCCGCCGGGATTGACGTTGATCAGGAGCGGGGCGTAGCAGTTCATCATCACAACGTCCGCATTACGTTCCAGCCCCGTCAGCCACGCGGCATCGCCGAGCGCAAAGGCCAACATCGGAGTGTCGCCCGTTCTCGGATTATTGGTGGCCCACTCGCCCAGGAAAATCTTCGTCGCGGAACGGCTGTAATTGTCATACAGATGCGCCTGGCTGAGCGCCGTCGGAATCGTCATGTAATAGTGATCATCCAGGAAGTCGGGCCGGCGCGTGTAGGTGAAGTCCCGGTCGCTCGATCGCATGGTCGAAATAATCCTGATGTTCGGATACTTCGCCTTGATGGCATCGTAAAACATTGTGAGCCGCGAATCGTAGGTCGCGGTGCCGCGATTCAGCCAGTCTTCGTTTCCGACTTCGATAAACCGGAGCTTGAACGGTTGCGGATGACCGTCTCGCACGCGCTTGGCGCCCCATTCCGTTTTTGCATCGCCGGTGATGTATTCGATTTCGTCGAGTGCATCCTGAACGTGCGGTTTCAGCGCGTCACCAGTAATAATGTTGGCCCCGTTATCGATGTGCAGGCCGGCATAGACGGCGACGATCGGCTCCATATTCAAGTCTTCGCACCATTCCAGAAATTCGAGCAGCCCCATGCCGTCCGACGAGCGGTATCGCCATGGGCTCATGTGCGTGGGACGTTGCTCCAGCGGCCCGATCGTGGCTTTCCAGTTCCACCGGTTTTCATAGTTCGGACCTTCCACATAGTTACCGCCCGGAAAGCGGAGGAAACTCGGTTTCAGGCCGGCGAGCAGTTGCATGATGTCCTGCCGGTTGCCGTTCGGACGGTTCTTGTATGTCGGCGGGAAAAGCGAAACCAGGCTGAACGAGATCGTTCCGGGTGTCCCAGTCGAAATGACAAAACGATTCGTGGTCGACGGAGCCGCTCTCGAGGTCTTCAAGGTGACCGTGTATTTCTTCCAATCTGAGGAAACACGCGGCACGTCCGCCTTCGCGAAAACAGTCGCACCATCGTTGCTCTCGATCGCCGCGGTCAGCGAGCCTTTGAAGCCATCGTTTGATTTTGCATAAAAGGATGCGTGGTAGGTGGTGTCCGGCTTGACGGGGATACCCCAGAAGCCTTCGTTGGCGATTCCCGCGCGCCCGCTGGCTTTAAGAGAGGCCGCATCGAGCTTCAGCGCTGTCGTCAATGCGGTACCGGGAACAGGGTCGTTCTCGAGCGCAATCGAGCCGGCTCCTGTAGAAGACCAGTGAACCGGTTTCTGACCGTCGTCT
>DASXLG010000375.1 GCA_036496425.1 Terriglobia bacterium
GTGGCCGCGCGTGGAAGGCCCTGATTGGACCAGGCATTTTCGGATCGTGGGTCACCGGAGCGATCACAGCGTCCGGCGGCGCCTGGAATGCCAGTATCGTTTCCGAGCTTGTCTCCTGGGGCAATACGACTTTGAAGGCCAACGGACTTGGCGCCTACATTTCCGAAGCAACAGCCAGAGGCGACTGGCCCAGAATCGTTCTGGGCGTGGCGCTCATGAGCGTATTCGTGGTCGGGTTGAACCGGCTGGTCTGGAAGCCCTTGTACGACCTGGCCGGAAGTAAATATCAGCTCGGCTGAGGAATCAAAATGGAAAATACTCCGGTCCTTTTAACCGCTGAAAATGTCGTGAAGACCTTCCCTCTGCCCGGAGGTGGAGAGCTGATCGTATTGGCAGAGGTTACGCTGAATATCGCACAGGGCGAGGTCGTCGCTCTGCTCGGACGCAGCGGGTCGGGCAAAAGTACTCTCCTGCGCATTCTGGCCGGCTTGATTCAGCCGAGCCGCGGGAAGGTGATCGTGAAGGGAACACCGCTCGAAGGGCCGAATCCCGGCGTCGCCATGGTGTTCCAGAGTTTTGCGCTGCTGCCGTGGCTGACGGTGCAGGAGAATGCCGAACTTGGACTCTTCGCGCGCGGGGTATCGAAAGAAACCTGCGAAAAGGAAGCGTTGCTGGCGCTCGGCATGGTCGGCCTCGAGGGTTTCGAAGGAGCTTATCCAAAAGAATTGTCCGGCGGCATGCGCCAGCGCGTCGGGTTCGCGCGAGCCTTCGTGATGAAGCCCGATGTCCTCATGATGGATGAGCCGTTCAGCGCTCTGGATGTGCTGACCGCGGAAAATCTGAGAGGTGAAATCAGTGACCTCTGGGAACGAGGCGCATTTCCGGCGAAGAGCATCCTGATCGTCACGCACAACATCGAGGAAGCGGTTCTGCTGGCAGACAGAATCGTGGTTCTTGGCGCCAATCCGGGCAGCATCCGGGGCGAAGTGAGGGTGGATATTCCCCGCCCGCGAGACAAGAAAGCGCCGCGCTTTGTCGCCCTGATGGATTACATCTATACGGTTATGACCAATCCGCAAGCAGCCGTCGGCGAACTGCCGGCGGCAAAGCAATCCCACCGTTTTCCGATGCTGCCGCATGCACGCGTCGGAGGGATCAGCGGACTGCTTGAAATCGTCCACGATCGCGGCGGCCGCGAAGACCTGCCCAAGCTGGCAGAAAGCCTGCGCCTGGAAGTGGACGACTTATTGCCGGCCGTTGACGCATCTGCAATGCTGGGCTTTGCCGAAGTCGCACACGGTGACGTGACGATAACGGATGCCGGCCGGGAGTTTGCGACTGCCGGCGTCCACCGTAGCCACGAGATCTTCAAGGAGCAGCTGCTTGCCCGCGTGCCTTTCATATCCACGGTAACGGAAGCCATCCGTCAGAAAACGGATGGCCGAATCGGCAAGGACTTCCTGCTCGATATTCTGGATGAGCACTTCTCCGAATCAGAAGCTGAGAAGCAGTTCCAGACTCTGGTGGACTGGGGACGCTACGCACACTTGTTCGAGTACGATGCGGACGAAGAACGGCTGTATAAAATGGAAGAAGAACAACCGGAGAATGAGTCGGCCGGCCAGTAGTGGCGATTTGATCGGACCCGGCGTTCGGGAAAGAGTTGCCACAAATTACCCGAATTGCGCCAATTAATTCGGGCAATTTATCGAATTGGCGGCTTAATTCCCGAATAAAGCGAACGTGTAGTACATTTTTAAATATGGGTGAGCGGCCGCCGGAGAGAGTGGTCATTCGCGGGGTGGAGCCGGAGATCGAATGTGGCCGTTTTGCGGTTAAGCGAGCGGCCGGCGAAACCATTACGGTTGAAGCGGATATCTTCGCCGACGGACACGACGCAGTTTCCGCTGTCCTGCGCTATCGTCATGAGGATGACGAATCCTGGCTGGAACTCCGGATGGAGCCGCTCGGAAACGATCACTGGCGGGCGGGCTTCCGCACCGACAAGCTGGGGCAGTATCTCTACACCATCACTGGCTGGGTCGATCGGTTTCAAACCTGGTACGACGATTTCCTGAAGCGCATTGCCGCACAGCAGGATGTCGCAGTGGATCTGCAGATCGGCGCCGCGTTACTTCAAAGCGCGGCCGGCCGGGCGGCGGGTGCCGACGCGCAAAAGCTTCGCGAAGCCGGGAACGGACTCCAGCCGGCAGCTGTCGATGACCGGCTTGCCGCCCTGGCATCCGCTTATTCCGATCGCACCAACGCGACGCATTACCGGGAATTGCGTGTTGCCGTGGAACCCGTGCGGGCGCGCTTCAGCAGCTGGTATGAACTCTTCCCCAGGTCCTGTGGAACGTTCAAAGAGTGCGAGGCCTTGCTGCCCGAGATTGCCGAGATGGGTTTCGACGTCCTCTATTTCCCGCCGATCCATCCGATTGGTGAATCGCACCGCAAGGGCAGAAATAATGCGACCACGGCGGCACCCGGCGATCCCGGCAGTCCGTGGGCAATCGGGGGGAAGAGCGGCGGGCACAAGGCAATCCATCCTGAACTGGGTACCCTCGACAGCTTTCGGCATCTCGTTGATCAGGCCCGGAAGTCGGGAATAGATATTGCGCTCGATCTGGCTTACCAATGTTCGCCGGATCATCCTTATTTAAAGGATCATCCGGAATGGTTCCGCAGGCGGCCCGACGGCAGCATGCAGTACGCGGAAAATCCTCCGAAAAAATATGAGGACATTTATCCCTTCGAGTTTGGCTCTGCGCACTGGAAAGAACTCTGGGAAGAGCTTAAAAGCATTGTCGAATTCTGGATCGAAAACGGCGTCCGGATCTTTCGTGTCGACAATCCGCACACCAAGCCGTTCGATTTCTGGGAATGGATGATCCGCGACCTGAAAAAGAAACATCCGGACCTGATCTTCCTGGCGGAAGCCTTTACCCGGCCAAACATCATGTACCATCTGGCGAAGCTGGGGTTCACTCAGTCGTACACGTATTTCACCTGGAGAAACGCCAAGAGAGAACTGACGGAGTACCTCACGGAACTCACACAGACAGAGGTGCGCGACTTCTTCCGTCCGAATTTCTGGCCGAACACGCCCGACATTCTTCACGAGTATCTGCAGACGGGTGGCCGCGCGGCGTTCATGTCCCGGCTGGTGCTTGCCGCGACCCTTTCCGCGAGCTATGGAATATACGGCCCGGCGTATGAGCTCTGCGAAAATGTTCCACGCGAGCCGGGCAGTGAAGAGTATCTGAATTCCGAAAAGTATGAGGTCAAGAAGCGGAATCTGTATGATCCGGCCAGCCTGCGCCCTTTCATCTCGCGGGTGAATGCCATCCGGAAAGAAAACCCCGCTCTGCAAGCCAATGACCGATTGCGATTTCACACTGTCGATAACGACCAGCTCATCTGTTATAGCAAGCAGACGGCGGACAAGCGGAATGTCATTGTCACCATTGTGAATCTCGATTCGAACTGGCCCCAATCCGGATTCGTGGAATTGCCGGTGGATGAATTGGGTATCGATGTGCGGCATCCCTATCAGATGGTCGACCTTTTGACCGGTGCGAAATTCACCTGGCAGG
>DASXLG010000376.1 GCA_036496425.1 Terriglobia bacterium
CCGCGTCATCTGCGGCTAAAAACGTTTGGTGGCCTATCGTTTCGGCAGCGCAAAAACCCTGTATTCGCTCGGTGCCGGAGGCGCGATCGGCGGATCCGTCACGAGGTTTGGCTGAGTGAGGTAACCGTTGCCGCCAACGGCGATGGCAATGTATTCGCGGCCGTCGACCTGATAAACGGCAGGGATGCCTTCGCTCGCTGCCGGAAGATCCGCCGTCCAGAGGACCTTGCCGGTCTCCTGATCGTAGGCGCGGAATTTTCGGTCCGAAGATGTCCCCGCCAGGATCAATCCGCCGGCAGTGACCGCGACGCCGCCGCGGGGCGCCTGGCTGCCGAGTCCGGTTTTGCTTTGCCGCTCGAGTGCCGTGATGCCGCCGTCGGGAACCTGCCACAAGATGGTGCCTTTGTTCAGGTCGTAAGCGGTCAATTGAGACCACGGCGGTCCGATCAATTCCATACCATTACAGGCGGAGTTCATAAAATTGATCGGCGAATTGTAGTGGATGAAATCGGGCTGGTTAATTGCCGGTTGTGCCGGCGTCGCTGGAGTCGCGGGCGCGCCTCGTCCGCTGCCCTGCCCCCGCGCGCCGCCTGCTCCCGGAGCCGCGCCCGGTCCGCCTCGCACGCCTGCCGTTCCGCGAGGCGCTCCCGCGAATGGACCTGTTCCGCAATCGGGACGCGGCGGCGCCGCTCCGCGCGGGGCGTTGGGTTCGACCAGCCGCATCAGCGTCGGCTGTTCATTGGAGACAATATAGAGCGTGCCTTTTGCCGGATCGACGGCGGACCTTCCCCAGTTCGATCCGCCATTGTGGCCTGGCATTTCGACCGATCCCTGAAAGCTTGGCGGAGTGAACAGGCCTTCGTTGCGGTAGGTTTTGAACGCCGCGATCACGGCCTCGCGCTCCGCTTCAGGGAGGTAGGGATTGATATCTTTCTCGGTAAAAGACTGCCGCGCGAATGCCGGAGGCTTTGTAGGAAAGGGCTGCGTCGGCCAGGATTCTTCTCCAGGAACATCCGACTTCGGCACGGGACGTTCTTCGATTGGCCACAACGGCTCTCCGGTCAGGCGATTGAACACGTACAAGAAACCAAATTTGGTGGGCTGAGCGACGGCCTCGACGGTGCGCCCATTATTCCGCACGGTCAGCAGCTTTGGCGCGGCCGGCAAATCGTAGTCCCACAGATCGTGATGCACGAGTTGGTAATGCCAGATCCGTTTTCCTGTATTCGCGTCCAGCGCGACCAGGCTGTTCGCGAAAAGATTCTGGCCGTGCCGGTTCCCTCCGTAAAAGTCATAGCGAGCCGTTCCGAACGGTACAAAGACAATGCCGTTCTTTTCGTCCACCGTCAGTTCGTTCCAGTTGTGAACGCCGCCTGCGGTGGGCAGCATTTCCTTCGGCCAGGTTTCGCTTCCGAATTCGCCCGGGCGCGGCACACTATGAAATGTCCATTTCAGTTTGCCGGTCCGGACGTCGAAGGCCCGGACGTCTCCCGGCGTGGAGTCGTAACTCGCCCCCGAAGCCGGCATCGACAGGATTACGGTATCTTGATAGATGCGTCCGGGGTTGCCCGTCGGCCGTCCAAGCCGCCGGTCGGAATCCGCGGCCGGATCGACTCTGCCATTTTCGCCGAACGACATGATCGTTTCGCCGGTACGCGCATTGATCTCAGAGAGGTATCCGCCGCTGACAAACACAATGCGCCGGTCGGAGCGGTCTTTGCTTTCCCAGTAGTTCATGCCGCGGGCGCCGGGGCCGCCTCCGTGGCTCCAGAGTTCCTTGCCGGTCGAGGCATCGAGAGCAACGATCGATCCGGATTTCGAGACATACATCGTCTTGTCCACGATGATCGGATCGAAGGTCAAGGCGCCGCCGCCAACAGGATAGGTCCACGCGACTGCAAGCTGCTGCACATTGGTCTTATTGATCTGCTTCAATGAGGAATACTGCGACGAATCCGAGCCGCCGCCGTACTCTTTCCACGTCTCGAAGGAACGCTGTTCGGCCGCGAACAACATGGATGAAGCGGCAAAAATCACCAATATGCATTTGCGCATCGGACCTGGCCTCCGGCAATGAACCTTTTTCTGCCGACATCATATTCCGCTAGTAATAAACCACCACGCGAAAGTATCCGGAGTTATCCCCCAGCACATCGTCATTGATCCCGAGATAAAGCCGGCCGGAGCTGCGCAAGCGGATGGCTCCATGCTCATTGCCGATGAAGAAGGGATCGGAGGCGGCGCTGGTGCGCGCGATCAAAGCGGCGCCGGGATGATTGGGCATGGGACGCGCGGCATTATAGGGTGAATTGGATTCGCCGCCAGGCCCAGCCGTGCGGCCCGGTCCCCATTTGATATTGCCGCTCGCTTCGAAATAAATGTTCTGACCGGACACGATGTCGATGCCGCTATCTGTCCATGGGGCATTGGCGACCACCATGATCGATTTCTCGCGCAGACCACGCGGTCGCGTTTGCTGCGAAGCCTGAGGCGATGGATTCCGGTCATTCCGATCATTCCGGTCCTCCCCGCCGAATTCAATTCCCTGAACATCATTGCGGTTGACCTGGCCGACCTGCCCGCTGAAACCGCCCTGCTGGAATTCGACGACACCGTTCTCAACCCGTATCAAACGCCCCTCGATGCGGCGCCCGTCTCGCAGTATCAGCGTGTCCGCATTGATGGTGGCTGCAGCCAGAAACAGAAGAATCGCAAAAGATCGACTCATATATTCCCCCTCCCGGACGTAAATAATATATAAGACACACGAGATTGCCCAATCGGTTCACGCTGTAAAAACTTCTCATTTTTCTTTCGTTTGGAACTTGTGCGCCAGTTCAAGCACGGCTCCGTCAAAGTCAAAGTTGTTTAGCCGCAGATGACGCGGATGACGCAGATGGGCGCATCAATAAGTCTTTTTCTGCGCCCATCTGCGTCATCCGCGTCATCTGCGGCTAAACCTGTCCCTGCAGTTCAAGCCATTCTTTGGGTTAGCTCGGGCTTTTGTGATAAAAGAAGAGCGCAGAAGCACTCCCGATTATGGGCATTCCACTGCAAATCGTTGATCGAGCGATAGGTTGCATTCTATGAAGCGGTTCATTTCCGTGAGCGCTCTTCTGGTTTTGATGGCATCTCCGGCGGTTATGCGGACCGGCACCGTGGCGCAGGCGGATCAGGCAGTTCAACATCGCGCGATGTTGACCA
>DASXLG010000377.1 GCA_036496425.1 Terriglobia bacterium
TCGCTCCTGCGTAAACGACAACGTCGTCTTCGATCGTGGGATGACGCTTTTTACCGCGGATCATCCGCCCTTCTTCGTCCTTGGCAAAGCTCAGCGCGCCCACAGTAACGCCCTGATATAGTTTGACGCGATTCCCGATGATTGTCGTCTCGCCGATAACCACGCCGGTTCCGTGGTCGATGAAGAATCCGGCTCCAATCGTTGCGCCCGGATGGAGATCGATGCCCGTGACGGAATGCGCGTGTTCCGTCATGATCCGGGGCAACAGAGGAATCTCCTGGAGATTCAATTCGTGCGCCAGCCGGTAAACGGTGATCGCGAAAATCGCGGGATAAGCGAATATAACTTCATCGATACTCTTCGCGGCCGGGTCACCGTCAAACGCAGCCTGCACATCTTCAGACAACCGGCTGCGCAGGTGCGGGAGAGCTCGCAGGAAAAGCAGCGACTGCTCTTCGGCAATCCCATGGCAATGGTCGCACGCGTCCGCTGCGCCCGCATTGCCGCATTCCGGCCGGATACTGCGGTAGATTTCCTGCGTTAACCTCGTATATATCGAATCGAGCAGATCGCCCACGTAATATTCGATATTCGAGCTCTCGACGTCCTTGCGCCCGAAGTATCCGGGATAAATCACTTCCATCAGGTCATCGAGGATCTTGATGACGGAAGCTTTGTCGGGCAGCGGAGTCGTCGCGAAGTGTTCAAGCTTGGGCTGCAGCGCGCCGAAGGTTTCCATCAAATCGCGTGTGATCTCGCGGACCTGTTCCCGTTTTTTGAGATGCTCGTGCATGTTGGTTAGTGAACGGGCCAGTTCTCCAGTTCCTTTTGAACATCGGCCATAAATTGATCTGCGGTTGCTCCGTCGATCACGCGATGGTCGAATGACAGCGACAGCATGATGATCGGCCGTATCGCGATGGCGTCGTCGATAACGACCGCGCGCTTCTTGATGCCGCCCATTCCCATGATTGCGACCTGCGGCTGGTTGATGATCGGTGTTCCGATCAACCCGCCGTACTGGCCAGGATTCGTGATCGTGAACGTTCCATCCTTCACGTCGTCCGGCGTGAGTTTTTTGTTCCGGGCGCGGCCGCCGATGTCATTGATGGCTTTCGCCAGGCCGAACAGATTTTTCTCGTCGGCGTTCTTGATAACCGGCACGATCAGTCCCCATTCCAGGTTGACGGCAATGCCGATGTTGATGGCGCGCTTGTAAACGATGGTGTCTCCGTCGAGCGAAGAATTCACGATCGGGAAGCGTTTCAACGCGGTCGCGGCAGCCTGGACGAAGAAAGGCGTGACGGTCAGCCGCACGCCGGATCGTTCGAACTCCGCCTGGTCCTTTTCCCTGGCTTTCAAGATGTGCGAGCAATCGACTTCGAAGAATGTCGTGACGTGAGCCGAAGTCTTCCGGCTGAGCACCATGTGTTCGGCGATCGATTTGCGCATGGCCGTCAGCGGCACTCGTTCGACTTCGCCCGAGAATTTCATCGCTGGCGGAGGACTGACCACCCCGACGCCGCTTCGCGGCGCCACCCCTCCTGTATCAGGAGGGGAGCTGCTGGTCGTCGGCTTTCCACCTTGTTCGATGTAGCTGAGAATGTCGCTCTTCGTGACTCGTCCGTTGATGCCGGTCCCTTTTCCCTCAAGCGAGGAAAGATCGACGTTGTTTTCCTTGGCAATGCGCCGGACCAATGGTGAAGATCGAATTCCTGAACTCCCCTCCTCAGCAGAGGAGGGGTGGCGCAAAGCGCCGGGGTGGTCAGGCTCGACCGATGTTTCTTCTTCTTCGTCCTGTTCGGTTTCCGGTGTCTGCCCTGCGACGGGCGCAGGACCTTTGACTTCTTTGGGCTCCTCTTTTTTCGGAGCCGGCTTTGACGCCTCCGCAGCGGCCGTCTTGCCGGAACCGTCGCCATCGCCGATCACCGCGACGACGGTGTTGATCTGCACGGTCTGACCTTCCTTCACCAGGATGTCCTGGAGGATTCCGGCAGCGGGCGCGGGAATTTCCGAATCGATCTTGTCGGTGGAGATCTCGAACAGCGACTCGTCGCGCTGGACGCGGTCGCCCTTTTTCTTGAGCCACTTGGTGATAGTGCCTTCGAAGATACTTTCGCCCATCTGGGGCATGATTACTTTAGTTTCGGCCATGGCCTTCCTGTGTCGTTCGTTTCGGGAACTTAGTAAGCGTACAGCTCGCGTGCGACGCGTATGACGTCGGAAACTTTCGGGAGGAAGAACTCCTCGAGCGGCGGGCTGTACGGAACGGGAGTATTGGGCGCTGTGATGCGTCGAATTGGACCATCGAGATATTCGAAAGCCTCTTCAGAAATGATAGCAGCCAACTCGCCCGCAAATCCTCCGATTTGCGTATCTTCGTGAAGAAGAATGACTTTGTTGGTCTTCCGGACGGAGTCCAGAACCGCTTCTTTGTCGAACGGCAGCAGCGAGCGAAGGTCGATGATTTCGAGGTCGATCCCTTCCTTCTCGAGTTCTTTTGCCGCATCGAGCGCTGTGTAGACCATGGCGCCATAGGTGACAATCGTGATGTCCGCCCCCTTCCTGCGGATTGCCGCCTTGCCGATCGGCACGACGAAATCATCCGTGGGCAGCTCTTCTTTCACGCGGCGGTAGAGAAATTTGTGCTCGAAATAAATGACCGGATCGGGATCGCGAATGGCGGCCTTGATCAGGCCTTTCGCATCGTAAGCCGTCGCGGGACAGACGACCTTGAGACCCGGCGTGTGAACAAAATACATTTCCGGATTCTGCGAGTGGAACGGACCGCCGTGGACGCCTCCGCCGCTCGGCCCGCGCACGACGATCGGAATGCCGGCGCCCCAGCGGTAACGGCATTTGGCGGCAAAGTTCGTGATCTGATCGAAGGCGCAGGAGATGAAATCCGCGAACTGCATCTCGGCTACGGGCCGCATTCCCATCAATGCGGCGCCGATTGCGGCGCCCACGATTCCGGATTCGGAAATCGGCGTGTCGATGATCCGCCATTCGCCGAACCGTTCGAGCATCCCGGCAGTGACCTTGAACGCGCCGCCGTAGATCCCAACGTCTTCGCCGATGACGAACACACGTTCGTCCTTCTCCATCTCTTCCCAGATGCCCTGGCGGATTGCCTCAACATATGTGGTTACGGCCATGGGTTTATTCTTCAGTGCCCTCGAAATACACGTCCCGCAGGCAATCTGCCGGTTCCGGCAACGGATCTTTTTCGGCGGCTTGAATCGCTTCGTCGATTTCGAAGTTGATGCGCTGCTGCAACTCCTCGATAGCGGTTGGCGTCGTCAGGCCGCGATCCGTCAGCAATTGTTCAAAACGATGAATGGGATCGCGTTCTTTCCAGAACTCGAACAGTTCATGGGGCACATAACCGGCGTCGTCATGGGCCGAGTGACCCGTCATCCGGAATGTCTTGCATTCGATAAGCGCCGGTCCGTGTCCGGAGCGTGCCCGTTCGATGGCTCTGCTTGCGGCATCCCAGACGGCGACGATGTCGTTGCCGTCGATGATTTCTCCGGGCATTCCGTAGGCTTCGGCGCGATCCGCAACGTTCTCAACCGCCATCTGCCGTTCGAGCGGCGTTGAATACGCGTACTGGTTGTTGTTGCAGATGAAGACGACCGGCACCTTGAAGACGGAAGCCATGTTGATGCCCTCGTGCCAGTCGCCGCGGCTGGTGGCGCCATCGCCGAAGAAGCAAAGAGCGACGCGATCCTGTCCCCGCATTTTGAAGGAAAGGCCGATTCCGGCCGCGACCGGAACGTTGTCTCCAAGCATGCTGACGAAGGCGACCAGGTTTTTCGAAAGATCACCCATGTGCATGTTGCTGTCTTTGCCCTTGGTGGCGCCCGTCTTCCGGCCCATGTATTGGGCAAGTATCGTGCGAAGGGTCATGCCGCGAATCAAAAACGCACCCATGTCGCGGTGGGAGGGGCAGACCGCATCATCCTGCCGGAGATCGATGCAGCTGCCGACGGCAATGGCTTCCTGGCCGCGGCCAACATAAACTCCGCCAACGATTTTCCCCTGCCGGTAGAGTTTGCGCTCGATCCGGAACTCCAGTTCCCGCGTCAGCTTCATGTAATAAAGCATGTCGAGCAGGGTCTTATCCGGTGGAAGCGTGATCGGGGGGACGGTGTCCCGCGCGAGAATGTTTGTTTTCATCTGGATCTAGAAGCCCAAAACCCGACGATACTCCAAAGGAGACCAGTTTTTCAAGGCTGGCCCAATAGGTTCAAGCACTTCCCCGGGGCGTCCGGCCCCCGTATTTTTCGAGCTTCTTCAGGTCGAACGGCTCGTGTTCGGGGTTTCTGGCAAACCCCCGGAAAATGGCGTGGCAGGCATAGCAGACGGTAACTTCGCCCACCAGGAAATAGGCCAGGAAATCGATAACCGCAGTGAGGCCGAGGGCTCCCATGGCAGTCAGAGGCTGCCCCTTGGCGAAGAAATAGATGCTGGCAGCGATTCCGGCGCCGACGATCACCATTCCGGCGGTCCGGTTAAAATCCTTTTGAAGGTATAAGTCTTCGTGGCCACAGGATGCACATGTGGTAACAATTCCACTGGTGAGAATGGAATCGTTCATAAACCATGGAATTTCTGAATTGCAGTGGGAACACCGAACACGCTCGGACGCCGACGGAGGCAGAGCCAAGTCCTGTTCGCAGCTTCGGCACTTGAAATGTATAATAGGGGTCATGAAGCCTTTATTGGTGATGCTGTTGCTGGCTACATCCATTCAGGCCCAGTCGTTGGCCGATGCCGCCCGGCAGGAACGGGAACGCCAGGCAAAACACAAGTCTACCGTCATTATTAGAGAAACGGGCGCCCCGCCTGCTGCGGCATCCCCCGCATCAGCTGACGGCAAGCCGAATGAACCTGACGCCAAGCCGGCAGAAGCCCGCAAGGCTGTCGTCCCTCCGGAGCCGGACGCTGCAGCACTGTGGAACGCCAAGGCGGATGAGCTTCGGAAGAAGATCGCCGACCTGCAGGATCAGGAAACGGCCCTCCAACTCCAGCAAGTCAATCAGCAGAATCAAATATACGCTCCCGTGGTGGATCCTGTGCTTAAGGATCAGGCTCAAGCCTCCCTCTCGCAGACCATCCAGCAGCTGGCGAAGACCCATGACGATCTTGACATGACCAGGAAAGAGCTCGACGCCATGCTGGCAGAGGGTCCGCCCAAGAAAGTCCAGGTCGAACCCACGCCGGCACAGCCGCGGCCCGAGGCGCAGCCCCAAGCAGCGCCACAGCCACAACCATAGGTGATGTGGGCGCAACTGAGTGAAGCGGACATTCCCCGCCTTTCCAAGGCGGGGAGCCCGAACAATCAAAAACGTTAGAACGCGAGGGCGGGGCGGTTATCCAGGAACCGCGCAGCGCACCTTATTTTGTTGGAATTTCCTAACCGCCCCGTCTGCGCCGAGGAACGGGCCAATTGGTTGATGGCGCAGCCACCCCGCCTTGGAAAGGCGGGGGAGTGTCCTTTGGAAATTCGAAATTGAAAATCAAATTTCCAATCTCGAATTTCCAATAGAACCAGAAAACCTACATCAGATCGGCCATGATTTCCCGCAGATCATTCTCGCTGGGCTGCGTTCTTTCCTGGGGCAGCGTTGCGAGCGGATCGTCGGTCATGTTCAGAAGGCTGAGGAAGTCCGGCTTCTGCTCATTGATATAAATGAGACCGGTCAGGAACTCATTCGACTCCTGGCACTGGCGCAACGTATTGAAGGCCTCGGCCTTGCTGGTCGGATCGTAGCCCTTGTCGGCCTTGCGGAGGCGAATGTGCGATCCGTCGTGGAGCTCAACGTCTTTGGTTTCGCCTTCGGCATAGTCCACGGTGATCTGCTCGAAGAAAGGCACGAATGAAATCTCGTGCAGCAGTTCCTCGTGATCCTTGGCGTATTTGTAGCTCTTGGTCGAACCGTCGTGATTGTTGAACGTGACGCACGGGCTGATGACGTCGAACATCGCGGTGCCGCGATGGCCGAGAGCCGCCTTCAGCAGTGAAACCATCTGCTTGGGATCGCCCGCGAACGAACGCGCGACGAAGTTGCAGCCCAGTTCAATGGCCATGGCGCAGACATCGATCGGCGGCAGGTCGTTGGCGACGCCGCTCTTGGCTTTCGAGCCGAGGTCGGCGGTTGCCGAGAACTGTCCTTTGGTCAGTCCGTAGACGCCGTTGTTTTCGATGATGTAGATCATCGGAACATTGCGGCGGAGCAGGTGGACGAACTGTCCCATGCCGATGGAAGCGGTATCGCCGTCACCGCTGACGCCGATCGAAACGAGCTGTTTGTTGGCGAGCAACACGCCTGTCGCCAGTGCCGGCATCCGGCCGTGGACTCCGTTGAATCCATGAGAGCGGCTGAGGAAGTATGCGGGCGTTTTGCTGGAACAGCCGATGCCGCTGAGTTTCGCGACATTGTAGGGTTCCACGCCGTATTCATAAAAGGCCTTGATGATCTGCGATGTGATTGCGTCGTGACCGCATCCCGCGCACAAAGTCGAGTCTGCGCCCTTGTAATCTGCCGTCACATATCCGAGCCGATTCGAGTGCTTGGGCGACGCGGCGGGCGGTTGCATGGTGGTGGACATTACTGTCGTTCTCCTTTCTCTGCGGCCACTAATTCGTCGGTCACGAAGCGGGCGTCGATCGGGATCCCGCTATAGTGACGGATACTCCGTATCTTACCAACGAGATTGGCCGGCAATTCCAGCTTCACCAGCATCTCCATCTGGCCATCCCTGTTCTGTTCGACGATGTACACACGATCGTGTTTCTCGAAGAATTCAATCAGATCGTTTGTGAACGGAACGGCGCGCAAGCGATAGTAGCTTACGGGCATGTTGTATTCGCGTTTCAGCTGATCGAGCGACTCGATGATCGCAAAATGTGTCGTTCCAAATGCGAGAAGACCGGCCGTCGCGCCCTTCGCATTGTCGATCTCAGGCTGAGGCACTTCCTGCCGCGCCGTGTCGTATTTCTTATTCAGCCGGTCCATGTTGTTCTTGTAGTCGTCCGGCCGCTCGCTGTAGACAGCCCTGTCGTTGTGGCCGCTGCCGCGAGTGAAGTACGAAGCGGCGGGATGGTTGGTGCCGGGAAGCGTGCGGTAGGGAATACCGTCGCCATCGACGTCGCCGTAGCGCTTGAAGCTGCCCAGTTTCTTGAGATCTTCAGCGGAGAGAACCTTGCCGCGATCGAATTTGATTTTCGGATATTCGAACGGATCGGACATCCAGTTGTTCATTCCAAGATCCAGATCGCTCATGACGAAGATCGGGGTCTGGAACCGTTCGGTCAGATCGAAGGCCTGATAAGCCATCGAGAAGCACTCGGAAACGCTGGCCGGCAACAGAACAATATGCTTGGTGTCGCCGTGAGAACAATAAACCAGCGAGAGGATATCCGACTGCTGTGTTCGCGTCGGCAAGCCCGTGCTCGGCCCGACGCGCGTGATGTCGAAAATGACCACCGGGATTTCGGCGTAATACGCGAGCCCGATGAATTCCTGCATCAGCGAGATTCCGGGGCCGGCCGTGGACGTCATCGAACGCGCGCCTGCCCAGCCCGCGCCGATGGCCATGCCGATGGCGGCCAGTTCGTCTTCAGCCTGAACGATCGCAAAGCTCGCCTTGCCGTCCTTTTCAATCCGGTAATCCTTCATGTAGTCGGCAAGGGATTCGCAAAGGCTGGATGATGGCGTAATCGGATACCAGGTTGCGACAGTCACGCCGCCGAACATGCAGCCGAGCGCAGCGGCGGAGTTGCCGTCGATGATGATCTTGTCTTTCGTGGCGTTCATCCGCTGCGTTTTGTATGGAACTGTTGTCTTATCGAAGTTTTCTTTGGCGTATTTGCGGCCGACTTCGAGCGCTGTTTTGTTCAATGCAACGGCTTTTGCCTTTCCCTTGAACTGCTTGGTCAGGGCAACTTCCATTTCAGCCGGATCGATCTCGAGCAGTTCGCCGACCACGCCTACGTAGATCATGTTGGCCAGGAGCTTGCGAAGTCTCGAATCCGAGATAATTTCCGTAGCGAGTTTTGCAAAAGGAACCGGGAAGAACGTGAGGTCTTTTCGATACTGATTCAGCTTGAGGGTTTCCTCGTAGACAACGACGCGGTTCGGATCCAGATTCATCACGTCTTCGCGTGCCGTCTCCGCATTCATCGCAATCAGGAAATCGATCTCTTTTCGCCGCGCGATCCAACCGTCTTTATTCGCGCGAATAGTGAACCACGTCGGCAGCCCGGCGATATTGGATGGGAACAGATTCTTCCCGCTGACGGGAATTCCCATCTGAAAAATAGAACGCATAAGGACTGTATTTGAAGATTGGCTGCCGGAACCGTTGACCGTGGCTACCTGGATGCTGAAATCATTTATGACAGGACCCCCGTTGCTTCGTTGGTCTTCCTCCGCAACTAATGTTTGGGGGGATTGATTTGACACTGACTACTTTCTCCTTTCATCAATTTAGGCTCATAAGTGTGCCTCATAGAGACGCGCCCAACCGCTAACTATAACAGAATTGACATCTCCTTTAGGCCGTCTTTTCTGTACTTTGCCGAAATTCCTCTGTTTTCAGAGACTTCTAATTTGAGCGTATCCGCGTATCTGCAGAATGCCGAACCCCCGTTAATTTTCCGAGGGCCGTTCGATGCTGTCGATGACGAGAACTTCGACCGGCCCCTTAGTGGATTCGAGTTTCAAGCCGAACTGCTCGACGGCCTCGAAAACGGTTGGAATCTGCAGCGCATTGACTCCCCCTTTGCCGTCGGCGCCGGGCGCGCCGCCACGAGCTTCAAGGGCAAGCCTGGCGCTCTCCGCGATCATTTGCGGCATACGGATATCAAAAAGTCCCTCGGCTCCGGTCTTGTCGATGACTTTCCGGCCGGCCCAGATCGCGAGCATCTCCGCAAAGTCGCTCATATCGACGCTGCGGCCGGTCAGCGCTCCCCCCTGCGGGACAAAGCCATGACACTGGCTGGACAGATCCGTCGCGCCCAGTTCGTAACGGTGATCGCTTCGGCGCTGTTCACCGCATTCCCGGTCGGCAGGCGCTTTCGGGAACTTCACGCCGTTTTTGCCGGCGACGAGGGCATACACCGGCATCTCCCGGTTTTCCCGGTGAAGCTTCAACTTGAACCGGTCGGTCAGCAACGCCTGGAGCATGAGCTTGAGTTGCGCTTCGGTCGTGGGGTCCTCCGCCTTCGCTTCGATGTCATACATGTCCTGATTGATCCAGTCGGGACCGATGACCACCTTGCCTTCATACGGGTACATCAGGGCAGGCGGGATATCGAAAGCAAGAGCGATGACCATGCGCAGCGGCTCAAACCTGGAAACGCAACGGCCCATCGGAAGCATAATGCCTGGACTGTGGCTGTCCGTCCCATGACAACCCAGCGTCTGTTCAATCGGCCCTTTGATGAGGCCGGGGCCCAGCTTGATCTGCTTGATGGATGCGACTTCGAATGACGGCTGCTGCGTTGCGGCGCTCTGGGATAGAACCGGGATCACGAAAACCGCAAAAACCACCGCTGCCAGGGAGATCATGAAAATAGTACGGAATCGCATTCGCCCTCCGAGATTCATAGACACATAGACCGGAAATTCAGTTCCAATTTAATCACGGGGGATATATGGGGGGGGTGCTAAGACAACCCGGATTATTTCGGATGCGCCCGGAACATCTCCTTCGATGCGATTTGTTCAGATGTTCACGAGCCGTTGGGCGACCGCAACATCGGAGGCTTGCGGAATCGAACCAGTAAAGAAGGCGGGAATCTGGAAGCTGGTTGATTTACTCAATACGTCCAGGGTCAACATCGCTACAGGTTGGCCAGCCGCCACGGGATTTAAGGCTCGAGAGGCCTCTGAGAATACCACCTGTCCAACGGCCCGGAAGGAAGCGATGTCTACGAAAACATTTTGTCCGAGCAGTTGGTTAAAGGTGGTCGTAATATCTGCGGCGAACTGCGCTAACCGGGTGACAGCCTGGGACGGTGATGTGCCGGCCAGCGCAAGAAATTTCTGGATGTCTTGCAGGGCATCCTGAGCTTTGTCCACGATCTCGGCCTCGAACGTAAGGAGACTCAGAAACAGGATGTCGCCGAATTGCGTAGTTGCCCCCTGGCAGATCGTTCCCGCCTGGTTATCAGCATAAAACTGTACGGAGCTGTGCAGCCCGGCTTCTTCGAGTCGTAATCGATATCCTGCGAGCTTTGCCGAGAGATTCGCGATCGTGTTGGGGTTCGCCGCTGCTGCTCGCCGCAACTGGATATCCTCCTGATCCCAATAGACGTCCTTCCCTGCTGCGTCACTGAAATTCGAACCGTCAAAGCTGACAGCGGGCGGTATGGAACTCCATGCCAGTAAGGGGGCGCTTGAGGCCAGGTTTGCCAGGTTTGAGATATCGCTGAGATAGAAAAACTCGACGTTCTTCTTCAATGATGTCTGGATTGCGATCGAAACGGCCTTCGCTGCGGCCAAAACATTCTTTACAGGCTGTACCCAGGAGGCCAAGGCGTCCCCGGGAATGGTCACCTCGAACGAAGCGCAAACATCACCGAAGGTCTCTGGTGGGTTCTGCAGAATTTGACTCACGGTATCCTCCAGCTGACTGTAGAAGCTGCTCAGGCTGGTTCCCTGTGAAAATTGAGCAGCCATATACTGGGTGAGAAACGGCCTCGTAATCGCTTCCAACTCTTCGCGTTTCATACCCGCTTTGGCATAGAGCAATTCATAGGACCAGCTTGCGCCGTCCGTGGAGTGGATGCGGAGGTCCGGGGAACCCGTTCCGGTGCGAGCGACCGCTGCTGCGATCGTCACCGCCAGGCTACTGTTGAACTTATTGGTGACGCTGACGGCGTTTGATCCCGTCGCATCATAGACCAGAAGGCGGCCTCCGTCATTCTCCGCGGTTACTTTTGCGAGCGATGTGGTCACGTTCTGTGTCTGGAAATTGAAGTGAGGAAGCGAAATATCCAGCGTGCTCTTGGTGGTCAACTCGTGTGACAGGACTCCAGCGTTCAGGTTGACTGAGGGGAGTGTTGTGGTCAGCAGCTGATCCAGCCCCGAATTGGACACGGTAACGACGTTCGCAAAAAGTTGTTTTGCGCTCGCATCGGACATATCAAAAACGGCGTCAATGACGGCCGTGCTCGTCGAGGTTCGCTGCCATGCCGCAGCCAAAGACAGGCCGTAGGTGGAATTCAACGCCTTCGTTGCAGCCGCGTAGATATCCTGGCGTTTGCTGATTACCAGATTGATCGCATTCTTGATGTCATTCAGGTCTGCGAATCCCAGCGTCCTGTCGAAGAAGGTAGACAATCGGCCCACAAGGAAAGAATCAAGACCGCTGAAATCATTCTGACTGACCGCAGCGAGCACCTTGTCGAGGCCGAGTTTGTCGTCGATGAAGCTTTCGAGTCTGGCGATCACGCCGCCGTTCAGAATCGATTGAATTGTGGCCGCCATGCCGCGAACTTCCGGCAACCGGTCCACGAGACTCAATAGACCGTTTTCAGCGAGCCCGGAGAGGAGTTTTCCGATTGGTGAACTGGTGATCCCCGACGCATTGAATAGGCTGAGCAGTGCCTGTTTCTGCGCGTTCGGGTCGGTTTGCGTCAGGGCTGTGAGTGCGTTTTGAAGGTCCGCGCTTGCGCTGGGCGTAAGATCGTTGATGAAGCCGAGTAGCTCGCTCGAAACCTTTCCTGGGAGGCTTTGATAGAGGTTAACGGCGTCGAGAAATTTAGATCGAGCGGTATCGAACGCCGTTTGAGGATCGATTCCTGTCGTGTCCTTGATGATCTGTAGAGCCTTGTCGTTCACCAGACCGGCGACGAGCTGCCCGACGCTTTTTGTGGGATCTGTCCATTTCTGAATCTGCTGCAAAGCCGTAACGATTTGTGCCCCGTGAACGCCGAACACTGCCTGGACAAAATCGTCGACCTGTCCGAGTGTGACGGTCTCGACGCCAGTCACCCCCAACTTAAGGTTCAGCCCGAACTGAAGTCCGTTGCTATCGAGCTTGAACAACCTTAATCGTAGATGCTGGTCAGCCACCAAGTCTGACTCACGACCGACGACGACAAGATAGCGGCCGCTGACATTAATCCCAAACGTGGCGGTCGCGGCGGCATCGATTTTCAGTCCGATGTCTCCAGAGAGTCCGAAGGCCTGTACGTCTTTCACAAAGTTGAAGTTGTATCCAAGGCTCGCCGCAAGGTTTACAGCTAAAGACCCGGAAGCCTCCGCGACGATCCACGTCCCGGGGGTGAGCTTGTTTGCTGCGGTTATGTGACGTGGA
>DASXLG010000378.1 GCA_036496425.1 Terriglobia bacterium
CGGCGATTCCTCGTGCCCAAGCAGATCGAAGCAAACGGCCTCAAATCGCAGCAGCTGGCGTTTGCGGACGAAGGCATCCAGGGCTTGATTCGGAACTACACGCGAGAGGCCGGCGTCCGCAATCTGGAGCGCGAGATCTCCTCTGTTTGCAGGAAGGTAACCCGTGCTGTCGTTAAGGACTCGTCCAAGGACAGCGTCAGGATTACCGAGGAAAATCTAGTTGACTACATTGGGATTCCAAAGTACCGTTCTAACCGTCACGAATCACAAAATGAAGTCGGATTCGTAACAGGTCTTGCATGGACCGAGGTTGGCGGTGAGATCCTGGCCACTGAAGCCACTCTGATGGAGGGCAAAGGCCATCTGACACTGACCGGCAAACTTGGTGATGTCATGCAGGAATCCGCTCAGGCCGCGATGAGCTACGTGCGGTCCCGGGCTCAATTGTTTGGAATTCCCAAAGATTTCTACCGTCGGCTCGATCTCCATATCCATGTTCCAGAGGGCGCAATTCCCAAAGATGGTCCATCCGCCGGCATAACAATGGCGACGTCACTGGTAAGCGCACTCACTCAGATTCCAGTCCGATGCGATGTAGCCATGACGGGGGAAATCACGCTGCGGGGAAAAGTACTGCCGATCGGAGGAGTGAAAGAGAAGCTGCTGGCGGCTCATCGCGCCGGAATCAAGACGATCATCCTTCCCAGGGACAACCAGAAGGACCTCGCCGATATCCCGGCAAATATTCGAGATGAGTTCACGGTACACCTCGTCGAAAGCATGGACGAAGTTTTGAAGGTCGCGCTGGAACACCAGCCCACACCTATATTGGCGGCGGCGGCGGCGGAAGTTCCTTTCCGGCCTCCGATCGACGGTGGTGGAGATCTTCAAGAATCGGTCATGAACTAGCATCAATCCCGTGTTAAGATGGGACTAGGTTCCGGCCTCTCGACTGTCAGCCGTGAGGATTAACTCTGCCCGATTCGTCAAGAGTGCAACACGACCGGCTGAATTTCCCCGAGATCAGAGACCTGAGATCGCATTTTGTGGCCGATCGAACATCGGCAAATCCAGTTTGTTGAATACGCTGACCAACGCCCACGGGTTGGCTCGTACGAGTTCTTCTCCAGGCCGGACGCAGACGATCAACTTCTTTCTTATCGATGACCGCATGTACTTTGTGGATTTGCCCGGCTACGGATACGCAAAGGTTCCCAAGGCCGTGAAGGAAAATTGGGGAGCAATGATCGAAGATTATTTACGAGCTCGAGACCAGCTCAAACTGGCCTTGATGCTTGTGGATAGCCGCATGCCGCCGACAGAATCGGATACCCGGATGAAGGGCTGGCTCGATCATTACAGAATCCCGAACTCTGTTGTTTTGACCAAGACCGATAAGATTTCGCGCAGCCAGCTGAATTTGGCGCTCCGTACAAGCGCCGAAACACTTAACACAAAGGAGATAATTCCGTTTTCGGCAGTCACGGGTTTCGGAAAGGACGCAATCCTGACCAGGATTCGAACTGCCATAGATCACATCCCACAGTAGCGTGGGGGTGCCGCCCGAATAGCCATCAAGGAGATTGTGCCGGCAGTGGCCTGGACGGTGAGCCCGACGCTCAGAAGAGAAAAACCCACCTATGAGTTCAAAAAAATTCGTTGCTCCGGATCGCCCAGAAGGCGCTTCCACCATGGACATCGCGCAGTTGAAGGAAATGAATATTTCCGCCCTGACGCAGGTGGCCAAAGACCTCAACATTCAGGGAGCTTCCGGTATGCGGAAGCAGGAACTGATTTTCAAAATCCTGCAGGCGCAGACCGAAAAGAGCGGCTTCATTTTCAGTGAAGGCGTTCTCGAAACCCTGCCCGACGGTTTCGGATTCCTCCGAGCCCCGGACTACAACTACCTGCCGGGACCGGATGACATCTATGTCTCGCCGTCGCAGATTCGCAAGTTCGATCTGCGCACCGGCGATACGGTTTCAGGACAGGTGCGGCCTCCGAAAGACGGAGAACGTTACTTCGCCCTGATCAAAGTCGAAGCCGTAAACTTCGAGCACCCGGACGAGGCTCGCAACAAGATCTTTTTCGATAACCTGACGCCGCTGTATCCGAACGAACGGCTGAAGCTCGAAACACCGAGCGCCAAGGATAACCTTTCCGCGCGCGTGCTCGACCTGCTGACGCCGATCGGAAAGGGGCAGCGTGGCCTGATCGTGGCTCCCCCGCGAACAGGAAAGACGATGCTGCTGCAGACGATCGCAAACTCGATCACTTCGAATCATCCCGAAGTCATCATGATTGTATTGCTGATCGACGAGCGGCCGGAAGAAGTGACGGACATGCAGCGCTCGGTGAATGGCGAAGTCATCAGTTCGACATTCGACGAACCGGCTTCGCGTCACGTCCAGGTTGCGGAAATGGTCATCGAGAAGGCCAAGCGTCTTGTGGAACATAAGCGAGACGTGGTCATCCTGCTCGACTCCATCACCCGTCTGGCGCGCGCATATAACACGATTGTGCCGCCGTCGGGCAAGGTGCTGTCGGGCGGTGTGGATTCCAACGCGCTCCAACGCCCGAAGCGTTTCTTCGGCGCCGCTCGCAATATCGAAGAGGGTGGCAGCCTGACCATCATCGCCACCGCCCTGATCGATACCGGAAGCCGCATGGACGACGTCATCTTTGAAGAGTTCAAAGGCACCGGCAACATGGAAATCGGGCTCGACCGCAAGCTTGTCGACAAGCGCGTGTTCCCGGCAATCGATATCAATCGGTCCGGAACCCGTAAGGAAGAGCTGCTTGTTCCGAAGGATGAACTGACCCGGATCTGGATTCTCCGGAAGGTTCTCAATCCGCTCTCGACCGTGGAAGCGATGGAGCTTCTGCTGGATAAGATGGGCAAGAACAAGAGTAACGCCGACTTCCTGGCCTCGATGAGCGGCGGAGGCGGCGGCAGATAGCGCACTCGTTCAACATGATGTGTGAGCGACCCCCTGCCGACCGCTTTGCGGCCGGCAGGGGGTCGCTCACACACCAAGCTACCGGATCTGTCCTTTGAGTTGGTTTAATCCACCGCGCAGCTTCTTCAGCAGATCCCCGGGCTCGTCGATCTGAACAACCAGCATCGGCCCGCTGGTGCTTACCTGAATTCCGTCCAGAACGTGCATCATGTCCGGCTGCTGCTTTGCAACCTGAAGCTTCGCGACCGCCAAAGCTCCATTCGCCAGATCGCGCAGATTCTGGGCGCTATCCGTATCGGCGAAATTCGCAGTCGCACGGGCATGCACTCCGGAATCGACATGCATTTGATAAGTGCCGCTCTGCAGTGACTTGAACATATCCATAACCGGAGCTGGCCCCCGAATTCCGGCTGCAGACAGATCACCGATCGAAAAATCGCCGACTGCCCAAACCTGGCTCCCCGCATCGATCGTTTGAATCGCTGCCATCAAATCGCTGCGCAAAGGCGCTGAGCCGGGAATCTGCATCTGATCCAATGACTTTTTCACCACATCACCTTGACCCAGAACGATAAGCCCATCGAGAAAAGTGACCTCGCCGGTGCGGTAATTCGGCCCCTTTTGAACATCTAATGGGAAGATGTTATGCCCGAGATATGTTTCGGGCTGAACGCCTTTATCTGTCATGGACTGCTCCGCCTTAACTCGATCATAGCGAGCCTGGATGATAGCGACGGTGTCCTGGGCGCCAATCTTGCCAAGTGTGACATGGTCCACGTCACGTTGCGGCACAAACCCCGTTACCGTCAAGAATTCGGGCAACTTGCCCTCGATTGTGGGCTGGTATAAATCAAACACCGATTTCAGCAGGCTTACGTTCCGGAGTCCAGCCACGTCGATCGAAGCTATACCCTGGGTATCGGCCGGGAGGAACTTCAAACTCGCTTGATCGATGCTTACTGCCGCCGCGGGAATCGTCGCAGTCGCCACCCAGCCCATCGCAATTGCAATCACCAATGCACCAAAGATCCATTTCATAACCAGTAATCCTTTCGCATGGCGCATGGCGCCGATGGTTTCGACTACAGAGAAGAATACGATAAAGGCGAAAACCGCCAAAATCGCGCCTCCAACAAACCGGGACGCGATTAACCATCTTTAACATCGGGATTCCTGGAGTTGTGCAAAGATTGCCTGGAAAAGCTTCTGGAGCGGAAACAAAGTGAACAGAACGCTGTTCATACTCCTGTTCGGTGTCATCGTCGCGACCCTCACTATAACGGCGCAAACCCAGTTGGGCGGCGGCGCCGTGATCGAAGGCATTGTGCGCTTCAAACAGGGGCCGGTGCCCGGCGCCATCGTAACAGCTGTCAGCCTGGGGACCTCGAAGACGGCGCGAGTGATCACAGAGGTCAACGGACAATACATCTTAAAAATCGGTGATACAGGCACGTACCACCTGACTGTCGATATGTCCGGATTCTCGGCCGAGAGCGCCGACGTCGAAGTGATGGACGCATCCAAACCGGTCCAGAAAGACTTCGGCTTATCGCTTTTGACGCAAGCTCAGCGCGCCGGCGCGCAGCAGGCGAATGAAACGCGACCCCGGCCGGCGCGGCAGGCTGCCAACGGCGGCGGCCGCGGCAATGCGCCGGATGAGGCTGAGGCTGAAACGCCAGCCGAGCAGCCCGATCAGAATCCGTTTGCGGATTTGCAGGCGAATCCATCGGCGGCTCTGCCGGGTATGACGGCCGACGCGGCGACCGAATCCGTCGCGATCGCCGGAACCACCGCCACGCCGCAGTTCGGAGGAGCATTCGATCCGCGGCAGCTGAACCTGGGGGATATTCCCGGCAATTTCGACCAGACACCGGGCGGTCCCGGTGGTGGCGGCAACAATGCCGGCGCGGCGGGCGGCGGCGGGCGTGGCGGCGGCGCCAATGATTTTGCGGCCGCATTCGGCGGCGCTGCAGGTGGCGGCGGTGGCGGCCGGGGAGGCGGCGGCCGCGGTGGCCGCGGCGGCGGAAACTTCAACCTGGGCGGCCAGCGCGGACGCAACGCCAACCCGATCAATATCAATCTGAGATATACGCTGAGCGATTCCAACCTGGACGCCGCACCGTATCATCTGGCCGGGCAGACGGCTGCGGCCAAGCCTCAATATCTGCGGAACAACTTCGCGGCAACCGTGGGAGGACCTTTGGGAGTTCCGCACTTACTCAACTCCCAGCAGAATACTTTCAATATCACCTACACGGGTGTCCGCAGCACCAACCCGACCGACTCCTATTCGACGGTTCCCACGCTTGCGGAGCGCAACGGAGATCTCTCCGGCTTTCTGCTTCAGGGCAAGCCTGTTACGGTCTATGATCCGCTGAACCGGCTTCCGTTTGCGAATAACATGATCCCGGCGGAAAGAATCGATAGTGCGGCAACGGGTCTGCTGTCGTACGTACCGCTGCCCAATAACCCCACAACCGACGGCACGCGTAATTTCCATTACGTCACATCGACCACCAGCGACAGCGACGCCATCAATTTCAATCTTCAGCACACCTTCGCGCAGCCCACGCAGCAACGCGGGCAGCGCGGAGGAGGAGGTGGTGGCCGCGGCGGACGCGGCGGGCGCGGACGTGGCGGCACGTTGAGCGTCCAGTTTCAATTTCAGAGGCAGAACAACGTGCAGGCCGGAGCTTTCCCGTCGATCGGCGGCAGCGGCCTGCAGCATGCGTTCAATACGCAGGTCAGTTTCAGCAAGCCGATCGGCAGAATGCAGAACCAGATGCAGTTCCGGGTCAACCGGAACCAGAATCAAAGCACGAATCTCTATGCCAATCTGACGAATGTGGCCGGACTGCTCGGCATCACGGGCGTCTCGCAGGATCCTGCGGACTGGGGGCTGCCGAACTTATCGTTCGTTAATTTCACCGGATTGAACGACCGCACACCGGCGAATACAGACAACTGGACGTATCGCGCCTCGGATAACTTCAGGTTGAACCGGCGCAACCACAATTTCACTTTTGGCGCGGATCTGACCCGCGCCATCAATAACGTTCACAGCACCGTCGGCAATCCGCGCGGACAATTTATCTTCAACGGACAGGCTACCGGACTGTTTGACGGGAGCGGCCTGCTTGCCGGCACGGGATTGGATTTTGCGGACTTCCTGCTGGGTCTGCCGCAGCAGACGACGCTGAACTACGGCGCGAACGGCCATAAGTTTCTCTCGCTTCAGTATGACGGGTTCTTCCTGGACGATTGGCGTCTGCGCAGCAATCTGACCTTGAATCTGGGAGTGCGTTACGAATACGCATCACCATATACGGAAGCCGATAATCACCTCGTCAATCTCGATGTCGCGCCGGGCTTTCTGGCGGTCGCGCCTGTTCAGGCGGGACAGCTTGGCCCATACTCCGGGAGCTTTTCGCGAACTCTGGTCAATCCGGACCGCAACAACTTCGCCCCGCGCCTTGGCCTTGCGTGGCGGGGGCCGGGACGGTTCGTGGTCCGGACCGGTTACGGCATCACGTATAACGCAGCCGCTTACAGTGCGATGGCCAACCAGATGGTGCGTCAGCCCCCGTTCGCTCAGACAGCGAAGAACTGCGTGCAGTATGGCCCATTGCTCAGCGGCGGTGCGAATACGTGCGTTCAACCGGGCGCAGGCTCCGCGCTGACAATCGAAGATGGCTTCCCGGCTCTTTCGCCGTCGGTCGTGCAGAACACCTACGGAGTCGATAAGAATTACCGGGACGGCTACGCCCAACAGTGGAATTTCGATGTGCAGCGCGACCTGCCGTTGAACATTCAGATGAACGCGGACTACACCGGAACAAAAGGGACGCGGCTCGACGTCGCCACAGCACCCAATCGAACGAGTCTTGGTACGGCGCGCATTCCGAACGTGATTTCATATGTCTGGGATACATCCCAGGGGAATTCCATATTTCACAGCGGCGTATTACAGGTGCGGCGGCGCTTCTCGCGAGGAATGCAGGTCAACGGCACTTATACGTACGCCAAGTTTATCGACGATGTCTCGAGCTTTATCGGGGGCAGCGGGTCGGGCGTCGTTCAGGATGCGTTCAATCTGCGCGCCGAGCGCGGGCCGGACAACAGCGATCAGCGGCACAACCTTGCCCTGACTTACACCTACGAGCCGCCGTTTGGCCAGGGCAAGCCTTTTCTACACGGCGACAACATCTTCAGCCGGGCGATTGGCGACTGGACGACTCAGGGAACGATTAGCTACGGCTCGGGTTTGCCGTTCACACCGCGCATCACAAACTCATCCTGCGACTATTCGGCAACCAATGCGACGCTGCGGCCGGATTTCCTCGGCGGCCAGACCCGGCTGAGTCACCCGACAGTGACAGAATGGTTCGAAACCAGCCTCTTCCAGGCGCCGGCTGGGTGCCTGGGAAACGCCGGCAGGAACATCATCCGTGGTCCGGGCACGAGGTCGGTCAACATGACGATGAACAAAACGTTCCGCTTCGAAAAAAACCGTGCGCTCGATGTGCAGATTCAGGCGAGTAATGTGCTCAATATGGTCGTCTACGCCGGTCCGAATACAACCGTCAACTCCAACCTGTTCGGCCAGATAACCACGGCGGGCGCGATGCGGCGAATTACCATCCAGGCCCGATTCCGGTTTTAGGGGGTACGAATACACATGAAGCGGGATGAGGTAACCCGGTCTCTCTTCTTCATCATTATGGCGTGGCTGCTTGCGATTCCCGCCGTCTCGCAGGACGTCAGGCAGCAAGGTGAAAGCAAATTCGCCCTGAAGACGACGACCCAGGTCGTGCTTGTGAACGTGCAGGTGAAGGACGGCAAGGGCAATTTCATCCGCGATCTCAAGCAGGACGACTTCACGATCAGCGAGGACGGCAAGGCTCAAAAGATCGTCTCGATGGACATTCAGAACACGGACGCGCTTACTCAGAACGGCGGAGAGCTCCAAGCCCTCAACCTTCTGGGGGATCTGGACGCCGCGAGCTCCACAAAAATCGAGCAGGCGGCAAAGGATCGCGCGAAGCAGGCGTCTCCGACAGAATACACGAAAGAAACCTTCAAAGACCGCCGCCTCATCGTCATGTTTTTCGACCTCCAGTCGATGCAGCCGGACGAAATCACGCGCGGCATCAAATCGGCGAAGAAATACATCGATGAGCAGATGAGGGCCGCCGACTTCGTCTCGATCGTTTCGCTTTCCAATCAGCTCAACATCGACCAGGACTTCACCTCGAACAAAGAGGACCTGGGAGACGCGCTCGATAGCTTCGATCCGAACAGCGCCAACGGCTTCGCGGACAACGGGACGCCGGGCGCCGCCGCAACCGACGACACCGACACCAGCACCGACGCGGAGTTCTCGCCGGATACCGGCGAGACAGACATTTTCAACACCGACCGGAAGTTCGATGTTCTGCGCACCATTGCGGAAACCCTGGGATCGATCGAAGAAAAGAAAACCCTACTCTTCTTCAGCGGTGGTCTCAGGGCCAATGGAATCGATAACCAGACGTCCTATCGCGCCGCGGTGAACGCTGCGGTTCGTTCCAATACCGCGATCTATACCGTCGACACCCGCGGCCTGCAGGCTGTCGTGCCGGGCGGCGCCGCGAACACCGCCAGCGGGCGCGGCGCCAACGCGTTCAACGGCAGGGGATTGCGCGGCCAGTTCACCGCGCTCCAGGCTTCTCAGGACACGCTGGTGAGTCTTGCGGCGGACACCGGCGGCCGATCCCTCATGGATACGAATGATTTCGGGAAGATCTTCACGCAGATCCAGGAAGACACCGCGATGTACTACGTGCTCGGCTACTCGAGCACAAACCCGGCGAAGGACGGCAAGTACCGCAATATCCGCGTCAACGTGAAAGTTCCCAGCGTTCGGGTGGACGCCCGGCGAGGCTATTACGCGGACAGGGACTTCCAGCACCTGGAAAAGGAAAACCGCGACAAGCAGATGCAGGACGAGCTTGCTGCGGACCTGCCGAGCACCGATCTGCCGGTCTATCTCTCGACGGGATACTTCAAGCTCGATGATGCCCGCTACTTCGTTCCGGTTTCCATCGTCGTGCCCGGCAGCGCCATCCCATTCGCCACTCAAAGCAACCAGGACAAAGCCACGCTCGATATTCTGGGCGCCGTACTCGAACCGGTTCGAACACCGGGAGGCGCAGGCGGCCAGGGTGGTCCCCGCGGCGGCGGAGGTGGGGGAGGCGGCGGCCGTGGCGGACAACGTGGAGGCGGCCAGGGTGGCTTCCGCGGTGGAGGACCTCCGGCGGCGCAGCAGAGTCCTCGGATCTTCGGTCAGATCAAACAGACCATCAAACTCAACCTCGACGCCGAGCAGGAGGTGAAGCGGAAGAACGTTCAGTACGACGCCGCCTTCCTTCTGCCTCCGGGACGCTTCCGGCTGCGATTTATCGTGCGTGAGAACGAGACCGGTCAGATCGGCTCGTTCGAGGCAGACGTACTGATTCCGAATCTCCTGGCGGCGCCGGTCAAGGTCAGTTCAGTAATCGCTTCTGCGCAGAAGACAGCGGGAAAGGCCAGGAAGGATAACCCGCTGATGCGTAACGGAACCGAATTGATCCCGAGCGTAACGCACGTCTTCTCGAAAGATCAGCATCTGTACCTGTTTTATGAAGTGTACGATCCCCAACATCCAGCTGACGTCGATGCCGGCAACAAGACCGCGGCGCGGCTGCTCACCAATGCAACATTCTATAAAGGCAACAACAAGGTCTATGAAACGCCTTTGATGGAAGTGAATCAGATCAACACCCCCGAGCGGAAAGCCGCCACGATCGAGTTGGATGTACCGCTTTCGGAGTTGAAGGCCGGCTTCTACACCTGCCAGGTGAACGTCATCGATGAGGCCGCCGGTCAGGTTGTGTTCCCGCGGCTCGCGCTCCTGGTGCGTTAGCAGTTAAAGGATCGAAGTCGACCGGCCGATAAGAAGAGGGATGAAACTGACGATTGTCATCCCGACTCATGACCGGATCAGCAGCGTGGTGGAGTGCGTCGCAGCGCTCGAGCACAACAAAGCGGAAATCATCGTCGTCGACGATGCGTCCCAGCCGCCTGTCGTGCTGCCGCCCAATGGCGCCCGGGTCATCCGTCACCTCCGTTATCAAGGCCGCAGCTCCGCAATCAATACAGGACTGAAAGCCGCGTCCCACGACCTTGTGCTCATCATGAGAGATGACCTTTTCGCCGCTCCGGACATGGTATTGCGGCTGGTCGATGAGTTCTCCAGGCGGAATGATCCTCGAGTCTGTCTGACGCCACGCGTGGTGTGGGACCCGGACGTACCGTTGACTCTGACGATGAAGTGGATGGAAGATCACGGCAAATTCCAGCCGCCTCTGCTTCTGTCAAAGACATTCCTGCTCGCACACGGCGGCTACGACGAGGATTTTGCGCAGCGGTCGGAAGATCTCGAGATGCAGCTGCGTCTGAAGCGCCATGGCCTCCATACCGCCTGCGTCGAATCGGCAATCGGATTTCAAAACGACGTCCTGAAGGTCCGCGATCTTATCGAACGTGAATTCGTGGACGGAGTATCCGCTGTCTTCCTCCATTCCAGGTTTCCCGATTTCATGCCCGTCGTCGATGACGGGGAAGCTCTCACCCGGAACGAAGGCCACGCCGCGGATGCCGACACCGCAGTCAAGGAGATCGCGCTATTGGAACAATCCGGCTCGACTGTGCTTCCCGGAGGCGCCGGTGAACTATACCGGCATATCAGCCGGCACTACTTTCAACACGGCATTTCGGAAGGACTGAAGGACATCGGCGAGCTCAAGTCTCAACGCGGAAATCCGGGCACCATCGCAATCTACCGCCACGCGGCGCATCTCGAGTCCATCGGCGAACTGGATGAAGCCCGCCGTTTGTTCCAGCTCGTCCTGCACCGTTCGAATGACGGATATTGGGACGCAGCGGAATACCATCTTGGCTGCATCGAGTCGAAATTCGAAAACACACGGTCCGCCCACTTCCACTTCATCGAATGCCTGAAGCTGAATCCCGGCCACAGCAAGGCCCGGCGGGCCCTGAACAAGCCTTCGGTCTACCGCGAAATCGAAACCAATGTCTTCGAGGCCATCGATCAAACCGGTCCGGCAAAGATTCTGTTCATTGCTTTCGGCAGCCTCGGGCACGTTGTTCATGCTTTCCCGGTGATCGCCGCTCTGCGGGAGAAGCTTCATGCCGAAACGGTGTGGTTGACATCGCCGCAATACGCTTCCCTGGCACGTACAAGCGTTGCCGATTCGGTACGCGAATCCGAACCCGCCGGAATCATTCCGTGGGATTGGATACAGGCCAATGGCTTTACGCATGTCTTTTCCCCCGACCCCGCGGCCAACCTGGAAGACTGGAGCGACAGTAATCTGCATGCCATCGATTTCATGGCCCGAAAGTGCGGGGTGCAGCTGAAAACACATAAGACAGGGTTGGAACCGGGCTCCGCCGCACTTTTCGAAGCCGAAGAATTTCTCAGGGAACACAACCTGAGGCGGGACGGATTCATTACTGCTTCATGCGAGACCGATGGCAGCAGGCATTGGCCCAGATCGAATGTGATGACACTCGCGCAGCAGGCCGGAGTCCCGACGGTCGTGCTCCTGAAGAGAGGCGACCCGGTAATTCCAGGCACGATCGCGTGCATCGACAAGCCCTTCGAGGTAATGGCAGCATTGATCCGCTGGAGCCGGTTCTATCTCGGCGCCAACTCGGGCATTTCCTGGCTTGCCACAACAACTCCTACGCCAATGGCCGTGTTCCTTGATCCGGCGGGGCCAGACCGCGTCCAGGCAGGATTCCGCGACGTCCTGGCCAGGGAAAAGACGGATATCGAAGAATTCGACATTTATACAGGCATTCCAGCGGTGCTCGAACATATTGAGCGCAAGATCCTGATCGGAGCATAGGCAGCCGACAAGCCGGTCAGAAGAACGCCCCCTCCCGCTTGCGCGGAAGAGGGCGTTTCGGCGGACTACAGCGAGATGCGTGTTACGGAATCACTCCAGTCCGTATAGCCTGCACGTCCAAGGGCACACATCTGAAATGCATAGTTGGTGCCCGGCGTCAGACCAGTGACGGTGATGGAGCGGGTGCCGGCGGCCGGCAGTTCCGCCCACGTCCCCGGTTTCCCATCGGCGCCGATCGGCGCGTACCGCGCTTTATAGCTCAACGCCTTGAGAACCCGTTTGCCGTGCAGGACCACCTGGCCGCTGCTCTTACCACTGTCCGCCTTAAAAGACGGCGGACCGTTGAGCTGCTGCGGCTGATGGTTGCGGACCGGCGTCACTCGCTGCCGGAAACCACTGGATTGGAGAATCGTTGCATCGTCATTGCAATTCGCCTCTACCCAATGGCCCAACTGACGCAACATCTTGACCACGACCGCGCGCTGCTTCTTACGTTCGGCAATGGCTTGCTTGCCGCCATCGGCCGACGCCGCGATCAGGCTGGTGTATGTCTCAACCTGGGCCTTCAAATCCGCCGGTTTGATCGGCGGATCCGCCAGCTTCAGATTGTTCGTCAGTCCATCCACTACGGCTACTCCCTGTGTCGCAACGTCCTTGTCCGAGAGCGAGCCGAAGCCTACATTCACATGGATCTGTTCTGTCATGACTTTTTACCTCCTTTCTTTTTAGATTTGAAACATTCTGTCGAGGTGCTTCATTGCCCCTCACTGAGTACAACAGTTCGGACCCCCTGGTTTGTCGCAGCACCTCGAAATATTTTTCACTCGAAATCCGCGAGTGCTTCCAGCAGGCGCCTGGCCCCGGCTTTCACTGCGCTCAGCATGCGTTTGCCTTCCGCCGTGACGCTGAAGACCAGTTGAGGCTCGTCATAGCCCTCCACTTTCACAGGCTTCGAGGAAATCAGCTGGCCGCGCTCGAGACGATCGAGTGCTATGAACACGGCTCCGGTATCGATGATGTGCGAGGTCAGGTCGCTGACCTTTTCGTCGATTCGCAGGCTGGTTCCATCTCCATGAAGAAGATAAATCGTCGTCAGGACGAGTTGATCGACATACCCGAGCGATACGTACTTCGTGACGTCGGGCAGGACCTTGGAACTCGTGAAATTATCCAGAGCCTCTTGCAATGTACGGCGCTCTTTCACCAGCAGCAGGAAACGGTCGCGCGCCGCCTCGACTTCATCGCTTTTGGAGCGCGGAAAATATCTCTTCAGGATCTCATCGAAATCTTTGTCCTTTTTACGTCCCAGCATGTTTCTCCTTACTGGCGCGTCGTGCGCCTGTGACCTTTTTCAATTTTTGCCGCGCTCTGCTCAAAATGGAGGCGATTTTCGAGCGGGATTGGCCCAGCATCTCCGCGATTTCGGCGTCGCTGAGGCCGTCATCGGCGTGGAGCATCACGATCCTGGCGATATCGTCATCGAGTGTCCCCATGAGATGATCCAGTTCATGAACGGCGTTCTCATGGGCGCGCCCGCTTCGAGGTGCCACGATTTCGAGTTCCTCGACGCCTGGTTTTTCCTTCCGGCTCTTGCGTGAATCTTTCCAGTTGAAGCACGCGTTGCGCACCGAGCGGTAGAAATAACCCTTCGGGTCGGCCCAGACATCCGGAGGAAGCTCGCGGCCGAGGAACTTGAAGAACAGATTTTGAACGACGTCCTCCGCATCCGCCTTCTCCTTAAGGAACTTATAGGCCGTGGTATACATGAAACGGTAGTGTTCGACGAAAAGCTCCTCGGTTTTTCGTCCCCCACGGCGGCCATTTGTTTCCTCTCCATCGGCTCCGGTGCTCATTTGCCCTCACTCAGTACAACAGTTCTGACCCCCCTGTTTGTCGCAGTCCATCAAATTTTTTTCGGGTTTTCTGCCGGGAACTGGCGAAGACACGTCAAGTCATTGAAAAATAAACCGAACAGGTCGAGTCCGGTCGAAACGGCCGAGCCCATGATTTAAACGCGACACGAGAAAGTCGTGGGTCCCGTTCAATGACTTATTCGTGGCACGAAAGAGTCATGGGCCCCGTTCAATGACTCATTCGCGGCGCGAAAGAGTTATGGGTCCCGTCCAATGACTTACTCGCGGCACGAAAGAGTCATGGGCCCCGTCCAATGACTTACTCGCGGCGCGAAAGAGTCATGAGTCCCGTCCAATGACTGATTCGCGGCGCGAAAGAGTCATGGGTCTCGTCCAATGACTTATCCGCGGCAAGCTGGTCGGCAAGCCGTCGCCAAGCCAACCGAAAGGCCATCAAATCGTAAGAAAGTCTCATGGCCCCGGCGGGCCACCCCTGAGGATGAAAAGTCTCCGAACGTTCCGGTCTTGACCGCATCGTCGGAGACCAAGGCATTCTGGCTTCGGCTATACCGCGTTTTCCGCCATCTCGAAGAATCAGCAACTTACAGATCGCTTTCGAGACAATTTTAAGACAGGTGGCGCGTCGGGAATGGGGCTGAAAGGCCGCCATAGAATGGGCATTATGTATACAATACGCGGGTTGGAACGGGGCGCAGGCGGGCAGGACAAACAATTTCGCGCAGCGAGGGGCTAGAATAGTTTGAGGGAACCGAAGGTATGGACAGGATTGAATCCAGCTACGTGGAATACCGCGATGATGGCTATTGGATCAGGGGAGAGGCTATCTCCCTTGACTCGATTGTGCACTGCTTCAAGGAGGGCCTTTCTCCGGAAGCCATAGTTCACGATTGCTATCCTGCGTTGCGCTTGGAGCAGGTTTACGGTGCGATTACTTTTTATTTAGCGAACCAATCCCAAGTTGACGCGTATCTGCGCGAATCCGATGCGGAATGGCAGACGTTCCGTGCCGAGATCGAAGCGAAGTATCCGCAAAGCCGGCGAATCTACGAAAAATTGCGTAACGCTTCCCCCAGTCGATCATCATGAAAGTTCGGCTGCAAGCCGACAATGATCTCGACTTCCGCATTGTTACGGCGACCGGACATCTGGACTCGCGGATCGATTTTCAAAGTGCTCATCAGGCTGGACTCCACGGCAAAGCCGATCTGAGTTTGTGGTGCTGAAGCGTGACTTCATCAACACTGCAAAGGGGCATGAGGCGGGAAAGACTATGGGCGGCGATAATCCGGTCGAATGGGTCGCGAGTCCAGGACAACTCGAGCGATTTTTGAATCAACGTGGCGAATGGAACGTCGTCGAACTGAAATCGGGGATCTGTTGTGATTTCACGGCTGAATCGGGGATTGTCGATCCGGAGCCGGCCCACTTCCGACAGCAGCTGAATCTCCAGGAGAGAAGCCGGCGAAACGGCCCACGGTTCATATTTGGACAGCCAGGGGTATTTTCGGAGACGGCGGGATTTGGTGACAACCCAAACAACAAAATGGGTGTCCAGAAGACAGGTCATCGTTTCAGTTTTCGCCTGGTTCGCGGGACCAGCCGGCCGGGTCCTTTCCATTCCCAGCCCCAAGCGTCCGCATCATCTGAGCCTCGCGCGGAGATCAAACCTTTGTAATCGGGAACCTGCTGTTTTCTTTTCTCCAGCTGCAGGACAAGTTTCTTGTCATCACGCTGAATGGCAATGATCTCGCCCCTGGCGGCTTCATCGAGAAGTTGAAACCAGTTTTTCCTGGCCTCTGACGCAGTGACATACTTCATATGTACAATGTACATTCCACAAGCATGTACGGTCAACCTGCAGTGCGGATCGTGGGATAGGCCTTACTTCCGCGAGCCGCGGTTCTCGAGGGCTTCGCCCCAGCGGGCCAGGAAGGCCGTGATAAACGCGTGCTCTTCCGCAGGTGAAACTGCGAGGGGACCGAGAGCCATTGCGACGGAAAGAGCGAGATGATAGCCCTCGGATCGCGAAGCGACGGCCCGGCGGAAAGCGGGATGCGCCTCGTTGATCCAGACGGTGGATTCGACAATGCGCGCAAGTTCGGGATCGTCGTTTCGCGACTCAAACTCAATCACAAGGCCGTAGCGCTGTGGACGCCTTCTGCCGGCTGTCGAAGGCAAGGCCGCATCGACTGCGGAGCCTGGAGCCTGTGTTTGCGAGCCGTTGCCGTCCGCTGGGGAGTGTTGAGGGCCGGCATTCGCCCCGCCGGATGAAGGCGATCCCGGACTGGGATGGGAAGTAGGGTCCGCGCCGGCCGCAATCGAGGCGGCAATGACGGCACGCGCATCGGCGTCTGGAGCGGAGCGGTACATGGGCAGCTTGCGCTGCCCACCGAGCCGGTGTTCGACCAGAGATGCGAGCATCGGAAATTCATCCGCAAGATCCACCAGCACATTCTCAAGATCCCGCTCGAGCGGGCGCGCTGCCCGCCGGCGCAACTCGCCGGCAGCGTCGGTGGCGTGTCCCCATTCGGCCAGTTGCCGTGAAACCACGGCCTGAATCGCCCGCCTGTACGCAATGTATGTCATCCCGCGCGGTCCGCTGCGAATGAAGTCGCTTTTGTTCAGCGTTAAGCTGCCCGCAAGCTGCGGCGCTTCGAAGGCGCCACCGATGGATTCGGGTGTTGTCGGTGTGACGCCCAGCCAGTCCCATCCGCGCTTGATCACCTTTCCGTACGTGCTGATCGCGATTCCGCGGCGGTCTTCCGGCAGACCGTTCGAATCGCGGATCAGCACTCCGATCGCCGAAGGCTTCCGCTTTCGCCCCAACCTGATCTCGAGCGGCACCTTTTCGGCGCTCGGCAGTGAATGGCGATCCAGCCGCCGGCCATTGATATCGAATTGGATTTCATGGTTGTAAATCGGCAGCAGTATCGGATCGAACGCCGGATCGAGCAGTGGTTCGAAATTACGCCGCACCACGGCCTCGATGAATCCGGCGTCGAGCGCAGGCGAGAGCGGATTACGAAGTTTCAACTGGACGGCAGTCCCTCTTCCGCTCAGCAAACCGGGAACAGGATTCATCCACTTCCAGGGCGCCTTATGCCGCGATGCCAGTCTCCACAGTGACGCGACATGGGAGGAACCGCGTTGCGTCTCCGTCACGACTTCTTCCGAAATCAATAGACCCAGCTTGATACCCACTCCCGCAAATCCGATCCCCTCGCCACGGCTTTTCGTGCTCGCCGCGATGTCGTGATATCGCGCCAGTTCCTGCCGTTTCATTCCCGATCCGTCGTCGATGACGGTCAAGGCCGATTGCGCGGAATTCGTTTCGAACCGGACTTGCGTCGCACCGGAATCGAGCGAATTCGCCACGATCTCCGTCAGAATCGTCTCCTCAACCGGCCCTGAATACGCATCGCGCAAATCTTCGAGCAAGTGCAGCAGATCGACGCGCGTTTCACCCATGCAGAGATTCTAATGGGTCCGCCGCCATCTTATCCGGCCTTTCGGGTTTTGCCAGACACCATCGCCACGACAATACTCACGACATAGATGCCTGTCATTACGGTCGTCAAAAGAACGATACGAGGGTTGCTTTGGCGGATGCTTTCCTTGGCAAAAGATCACATGCCGCTCCGCGGCTGAACCAGTTCAGCGTTCCAGGTTTGCGGACGCGGCTACATTCGAGCTTGCCGAGGCGAAATCGTCCAATTCCGTGATGACCTGACGGCGGCGGGCGTCATCCATAACGGCGGCTTCAAAGGAATTACGGGCGAGCGTGCAAAGGCGTTCCTTATTCAGGTCGAATGCTTCCCAGACGGCGTTGAAGTTCTCGTTGATATAGCCGCCGAAGTACGCCGGATCGTCCGAATTGATCGTTACGCAGAGTTCGGCATCCAGAAGAGCGGGCAGATTATGGTTTTTGATCGAGTCGAATACGCGCAGTTTCACGTTGGATAACGGGCAGACCGTGAGCGGCACACGCTGCGATCGAAGCCTTTCAACCAGAGCCGGATCTTCCATACAGCGGACTCCGTGATCGATGCGGGTTGCGCCCAGCATATCGAGGGCCTGCCACACATAGTCCGGCGGCCCTTCCTCGCCGGCATGAGCGACAACAAATAATCCTTCCGCGCGGGCTTTCGCGAATACCTCGGTGAACTTTCGCGGCGGATGCTCACGTTCCGATGAGTCGAGACCGACGCCGGCAAAATAGTCGCGATAGGGAAGCGCCGACTCCAGGGTCCGGATAGCGTCCTCGCCGGTCAGGTGGCGCAGGAAACACAGAATCAGTTCGGATGAGATTCCAAAAGTGCGCTGTCCATCAGCCAGCGCTTGATGGACGCCTTCGATAATCGCCGCTATCGGGACTCCCCGAGCCGTATGCGCTTGCGCATCGAAGAAAATTTCGGCATGGCGGACGCTCTGCTGGTGCGCTTTGTTGAGGTATGCCCACGTGAGGTCGTAAAAATCGCGCTCATGCAGCAAAACCTGGGTGCCCTGGTAATAGATGTCCAGGAAAGACTGAAGGCTGGAAAACTCGTAGGCGGCTCGCACTTCGTCGGCCGATCGATACGGAAGGTGAACATGATTTCTAGAAGCCAGTTCAAACATCAACTCCGGCTCGAGTGTCCCCTCGATGTGCAGGTGCAACTCGGCCTTGGGCATGCGCTCCACAAAATTCTTCACAGGCCCTCCATGCGGAAAGGATACAGCCACAGAATCTGGTCGGTTTCTTGACATCCATTGAGGCCCCAATCGTCGGAAAACTGACTCGCGCGGAGCCCAACGACGAATTGAAAACGCGGGTACTGGAAGACCTGGTGATTGTCGAGAGGCCCTGGGACAGGGCTTAGCCATGCGGACGCCATATGGAAGGAGTGCAGAGCAAGTCACCGGCCCAACGTCTGGGATATTGGCAAGTCAAGTGCTAGATATACGGCCGATAGGGAGGAACCAGACCGATGTTGACCGAGACGGCAACCAGCACTCAACCACGAACGAAGATGTTTTTAGATATCCCCACAGCCGCCGAGATGGCAGGCTTCTCCATTCGCCATTTCCGCAGAATCATTGAGGAAGATCGCATTCCGATCGTCCAGATCGGGCGGAAATTCTTTATTCTCGGCCGTGATTTTTCGAGTTGGGAAACCAGTAAGAGGATGAAGCGGCCCGCGTAGAGGAGTCTACCGCGGTGGTAGACTGATCTACGCAGTGTGTACGCCGCTTCCGTTAGCGGTTACTTTTCCGCCCAAAACTACTTCTTTGTGGGTGCTCCGAGCACAGCGTCTTTGGCGGCTTTAGCAACGCGGAACTTCAGGACGGTCTTTGCGGGGATTTTGATTTCCTCGCCGGTCGCCGGATTCCGGCCGATTCGGGCCTTCCGTTTTTGCTTGACGAGTTTGCCGAGTCCAGGAAATGCGAACTCACCTTTCTTCGCCTCGCGGTAAGCAAGGTCGGTAAGCGTCGTCATAAAATCTTTGACCTGTTTCTTGCTGATACCCGTTTTCGTGGACATTTCCGCGAAAATCTGGGTCTGGGTCATCTTTGCCATCAAAATCCTCCTTTAGGATTTACTGCCTTCCGTGATTGCCGTCCGAATTTTATTCGATGAGTGCCACCGAAACCAAACCAGCTCTAGAACGTTAGAGTGAGCGCAATGATCTGTCAAGCTAAGCCCGCTTGAAGGCCTTCTGAATTTCGCGTAAATCGTAACGCAGAATGATTGGCCTGCCATGAGGACACACCGTCGGAACATCCGTTTTCATCAACTCGGAAACGAGCCAGCGCATTTTTGCATCGTCCAGTGGCGTGTTTATTTTTATCGCGGCATGACATGAAACAGTCGCCGCGACTTTCTTCTTCAATGCTTCAATGTTGATAACCTGTGTTTCCCGTTCGAGACCATCCAGTAGTTCAACCAACAATTTCTCCACCGCAGCAGGCTTCAAAATCGCAGGAGCTGATTTGATCGCGATGGTTTTTGGACCAAATGACTCCACCTCAAATCCATTCCGCGCCAGCTCGGGAACGATGTTATCGAGAATCACAAGCTGCCGCGGAGGCAATTGAACCACGATGGGCATTAATAATCGCTGGATATCGAGCTTTCCGGCAAGCTTTTGTCGCAGGTAAATCTCAAAAAGGACGCGCTCGTGCGCGACGTGCTGGTCGATGACGATCAGCCCCGACGAATCGGTCGCGACGATGAAACTGTCGCGAAGCTGGCCCAGCGGCCGGACTTCGCTCTTGACGCGATCGAATTCGGGATATGCCGGGAGCTCCAGACTGTCGCCGCAGCCATCAGCCGTTTTCTGGGAAACATTGAAATTCAAGCCGAGCGGAACCGGCTCGGGCGCCGGATCGCGCATCCCCGGCGCGAGCGTAAAACCGGCGCGGGCGATCGGATCCGCCGAGGCCCACGAATCCGGGATTCTCGGTTGCGGCTCCGGAGCGGTAAACGGCGACATCGGAGTGGGCTGGTTCTCCATCGGGACTATCGTTTTGTCCTGAGTCAAGCCCGAAAGGATAGAATCCCGAATCGCGTCGTGAACGAACGACTGGTGCTTGAAGCGGACTTCCG